>JAXHUT010000160.1:0-2296 GCA_034189405.1 Chloroflexota bacterium | reverse complement strand
ACTATGAATTAATTTTATATATTGAAAATTAGCGTCTATTGAATAAATTGTCAATTTTTGAGCATAATAAAAACTTCTAAGTATATTATTTTTCTGAGACCAAGAAGGTTCTATCCAGGATTATAGTAAAATTAGTCCTGTATTGCCCTGACATAGTCCTGTATTGCCCTTTTTATAATTTATAATTCCTGTTATTATTATGATTCCTCATCTGCTGCAAAATTATTTATTGTTGAGTGGAGATTAGTTATTTGATGAAATCCCGATTAAACGCTATATTAGACGCATTATTTCCCTTATTTGCTACCTTAGCAGCACTACTTGTTGGCGCCATCGTGTTAATCTTTTTAGATGTCAACCCGGTGGTGGCGTATGGCGCTCTGCTTAACGGTGCCTTTGGCTCCACAAATGCTGTAGCGGAAACGCTGGTAAAGGCTACCCCCCTCTTACTGGTGGGTTTGGGTATTTGTATTGCATATCGCGGGAACGTTATCAATATCGGTGGTGAAGGTCAAATGATTGTAGGGGCAATCATGGCAACTTGGTTTGGCCTCAGGTACACCGGTATGCCTGGATGGCTGATGATTGCCCTTGCAATGCTTCTTGGGGCTTTAGCTGGCGCTGTTTGGGGAGGAATCCCGGGTGTTCTTAAGGCTTATTTCAACGTCAATGAAATATTAAGTACAGTAATGATGAATGCTATCGCTGTTCAGCTGCTAAATTTTATGCTTACAGGCCCAATGATTGATCCCATTCAGTCACAAAAAGCTTCACAGATCCCACAGACAGCTCGCCTTGAAGAAGCCTATCGCTTGCCTCGTTTGGTACCAACACGTTTGCACATGGGTGCATTAATTGCGGTCGTTCTAGCGATACTGGTTTACTTTTTATTATGGCGTACGACATTGGGATACCGCATACGGGCTGTTGGGCAGAATAGATTTGCGTCAAGGTATGCAGGTATTAAAGTTGAACGTTACATTATTGTTGCATTAATGTTAAGCGGTGCGTTTGCTGGCTTAGCGGGGGTTACCCAGGTTTATGGTGTTAATTTTCGAATGATTACGGATGGCTCTACATCCGGCTTCACAGGAAGGGCTGGATACAACGGCATCGTTGCTGCCTTGTTTGGGTCGTTACATCCGATTCTGACCATTCCAGCTTCTATACTGTTTGGTGCTTTGTTGGTTGGGGCTAACACGATGCAAAGGGTCACACAAGTACCCTCTGCGTTGATAACAGCACTTAACGGACTCGTCGTTGTTTTTGTGGTCAGCAGTGAAATTTGGCGAAAGAAAAGACAGCAAAGAAGGCTGACAGTTGCTTTAGAGGATCAGGAAATTAATGAATATTCTGATGATAAATCAACCGAATCCCTGGAGAAGGTTACATGATCTCAGATCTTTTTAGTCTCACTGTTCTCTTAGGTATTATTTCATCAGGGATTCGGTTGGCAACACCCTATTTATTTGCATCCATCGGTGAAGCATTTAGCCAGCGCAGCGGCATTTTAAATTTAGGCGTTGAAGGCCAGATGATATTAGGTGCCTTCACTGCGTTTTATGTCGTTATAAACACCGAAAATTTATTCTTGGGTGTGCTCGCTGCCATGGGTGTGGGTGCCTTGATGGGGTTGGCTATGGGTTTTGTGTCGGTTACCCTGCAAGCACAGCAGGGAATCAGCGGGATAGGGTTTTACCTTTTTGGCCTGGGAATGAGTAATTTATTGTTTCAATTACTTGTTGGGACTGTCGAAACTGTTCGGGGCTTTCCTGATATAGCCATTCCAGTATTAAGTAATATCCCTTACTTGGGCGACCTTTTTTTCAATCAAAATATTCTTGTCTATCTTGCCTTTTTACTGGTCCCAATTTCATCTTTCGTCTTAAATAAGACCAACCTTGGATTGAAAATACGCGCTGTTGGAGAGAATCCTGAAGCTGCCGATTCTCTTGGCGTGAGTGTGTCAAAAGTACGTTATTTTACAACCATCTTTGGCGGTGCAATGTCCGGTTTGAGCGGTGCCTCACTATCCATTGCTCTGTTAAACGTGTTTCAATTAGGTATGACAGCTGGGCAGGGTTTTATTGCTGTCGCACTGGTTTATTTTGGTGCCTGGCGACCCTGGGGCGTTTTAGCAGGCGCGCTGCTATTTAGCTTGGTCAATGGACTTCAACTTTGGATTCAGGTATTGGGCATTAATATTCCCTCAGAATTTGCCGTAATGATGCCTTACGTTCTGACGATTTTGGTCCTGGCTTTATCAAGAACGAAATTTGGCGCGCCTTCTGCATTG
>JAXHUT010000016.1:0-2257 GCA_034189405.1 Chloroflexota bacterium | reverse complement strand
GACCGCGCTGCCTCCCGATAGAATCTGACCTGTTCCTCACGATGATAGCTGCTGTAGACTTCAATCCCCAAAATACCTTTTGAAATAATCCTTTCAAGGAGAACACGATCTTCTTTTACGTTTATACCCGGATGCGCCAGTATCGGAACGCCGTGATTTGCTTCAATGATCTCAATCGCCCGGGAAAGGCTGATAAAATTCATGGGCGTATACGCGGGTTTGCCCTGAGAACAGAAATCCCAGTAAAAATTCATATAAGGGTTGTCGCTCCTATTACCATCCCCTCGATAGGGATCTAAAAGCTTATTTTTCCGAATAGAATCATGAATCAAGGCAGCCTCAGCAATCATTTCACCGGTCACAACCCCATCAATGGACAAAGCCTCAACGACCTTATCATCAAAATCAATCCCCAGCCCCCGAACCAATCGCATCAACTCAGCTGAGTTTTCCCGTTCTTGTTCGTGCAGGTCCTCTTCGATTTCAAAAAAAATGGGGGCTTTGTAGTCAATCCCATAGCCCAACACATGTAGATTGGTGCCATTAATAACACAATCCATCTCAATTGCCGGGATGATCGTCACCGGCGTACCTTGCGCTGCCCCCAGGGCTTCGCCAATCGCCCTCACAGAATTGTGATCGGCAATGGCGGCATGGGTTAATCCCACTTGCAGACAGAGGTCGACTAGTTGGTCTGGAGGAAAATCAGCATCGTTGCTGTAATTAGAATGGATGTGAAGATCGATTGTCGCCATTAGATTTCTTCCTCAAAATAATATCCTTTTTTACGAATAGATTTTGGTTTTACGAACACAACAAACGCTCATTATAACCAACATTTTTACAGCCTTATCAAAACAAAAGACAGACAAAATTCAGGACGCCTCAACATATCCCCTTAAGCGCCTTAAAGTCTCTTCCTTTCAAGGAAGTGATTTAGGATTCTGAAAACCATGCTCGATTAACACGTTCCATGCGCCAGTAATGCAATTGTTTTACCCTGATGGAACAGCCGATTATAGGTCTCACATGCTTTGGGTGTTTTTTCAACGATTAACTCAGGGATACCTGCCCCCGACACCGCCTTTCGTGTTTTTTCGGGAACCTTCAACGCCCCGTTGACACCATTGCCTATTATTAAAATTTGAATGTCTGAATCCAGGACACATGCCACCATTTTCGGCTTCAACCGATGCCCTTTTCGTTCTTCCCAAGGGGTCACCACGCCATCTATAATACAGATATCTTTTCCCACACCCTCGCCATTCGCGGAATGTTCTACCCCATTAATCACAAAACATCCCCATTCAAAAAACTCAATTGGCCCATTCGGATCCCTGAACATAGCCGCCTTCCTTTACGTTACAAAAAGACATACCCATACCCAATAGGTATAATAAGCCTGTAATAATTATAATATATGGCATAATCCCCGGCAGACAATCGAACCGGGACCGGAAAGGACGCAATGGCGATACAGGTCACAAAAGAATGGTTCATCGACATTACCGATGATTTCAAACGGCGAGTAGAAAACCAGAAGTTAATCTTTTGGAAAACGGGAATCACGATCATCCTTGCCGCCTTTCGCCTTCCAGATGATACCGGGAAGTTGGAATTGCTCAATAAGATCCAGGAAAAAATACCGGCGGACGCGCTTGAGAGACTGGTATCAACAAAGGGTGAGATCGTTGGCCTGGGATATACACAAATTCAAAAAAACAATGATGAAAAGGATCGGCTGGCACTGTACACCTTCACAGCAAGCGACACCTCCTGTCTACAATCCGCTTTTTACCTGGACAATCCCGAGGATTTAGATTGGGCAAAATCAACCTGGGAGAACATCATTTTTTGTCCAGAGACAGAACAGGGATCAGATTCAAAAATGCCCACAAATAATTTTCCTAATTTGTAGTGCGATCATTTGTTTTCATGATTTATCATCATAAATTATTTAATATATTTGAAGATGATATTAAATATTCTTAAGTCCTCTTTATTTTTCTTAACATTCATGATACAATATCCATCAGATAACATGAAAGAAAACGTAAAAAGGAGTACAGATGATTAAAGAAACCCATCCTATCGAAACCTTTAATAAAATCTCCTTCCGGGACTTTGGTGTCCTGAACCTGACCCAGGGCGAATCTGAGTCACTCACGATCGAAGCCGATCAAGAATTACTCTCGGAGCTAATTGCAGAGGTACGCGGTGACACTCTGAGGTTAGGTATCGATGACGATTGGCTCAA
>JAXHUT010000159.1:0-3491 GCA_034189405.1 Chloroflexota bacterium | reverse complement strand
TCCTCGTTTGAGTCGCTGTCGGTGTGGAAGTAGGTGAGGGGGTCACTCTGGGGGTCTCCGTAATGGTTGGTGTGTTGGTGGGGGTTGGCTGTACCAAGCCTGATTCTGTAAAGACCAAATCAATCACCTGCCCGATCAAGCCTGGAGAACCCATATCCTGGTCATTAAAATATATTTGCAGCGCGCCGGCGTTCCCGGTCAGAATTTCTACCGAATCATCACCAGAATAATCATAAACATTACCAGAGATCAATCTTCCCTCGAAGTCAATTTCACCATCCACTGTAACCTGTACCCATGTTCTTTGCCTGGGAATAATGACAATATTGATCCGACTGTCATTGGGCAAAGGTGTGAAGATCGGGGTGGGTTCAATCTCGGAAGCGGTTGACGTTTCCTCAGAACCTTGTGTGCCATCCGGTGTGGTAGTGATTTGCGGCGTTGCGGAGCCGGTGGCGAGGAGAACATCCGCAACCTCTGGGATATCTGTGGCTTCAATGTTGGGATTGTCGGTCGCCATAATACGATTTACACCCCAAATGACAAAAAAAGCAAAGCCAATAAACAAACCAGCCATCACAAGCAGATCCAGGGAGAAAAAGTTCTTTAGGCGAAGACTCGTTGGGGACAATTCCTTTGCGGCTTTTTTCCCCTTTGACGCTTCTTGTTCTTGTTTTTCTAACCTTTTTACCTGTAAACCATCTGCATATTCTAGAAGGATGGCGTCAACATCTAGATTAAGAAACTCAGCATAATTTGCCAACATTCCTCGAGCCTGCACGTGGGATGGCAGAATTTCAAACTGTCCTGCATCAAGAGCCTCTAAGAAAGTTTGCCGTATATGAAGATGATCGGCAATTTCATCGTATGATAAGCTCAATAATTTTCGTCGGGCTTGAAGCTTGGCACCGATTGCTTTAAATATCGCTGTGGCGTGTTCCGTCTTTCTTGTTCCTGGGATTTCCAGCGATTCTTTATCAGAAACTGGGGCATTGCCAACAAGGGATTCAGGGAGGGATGTTTCTTCTTCGGATTCTTGCTGTGCCTCCTTTTCAGGTGATTCATCATTACCTCCCTCATGTTCGTGTTCAACCACGGTATCGGGGGAAAGTTGGCCTTCCTTTTGAGGAAGGGATTCATCCGTCAGGGGCTTTGAAGCATCCCTATTAATTTCCCGATAACCTTCGACCTTTAATTCCTCAAGGCTGATCCCCAACTCAGCGGCATAAAGCCGTAAAAACCCACGTTTTTGTACCGTGGATGGGAGCATTTCTTCATCATCAGACTCGATCGCTTCAAGATAGTTCAAACGGATACGAGTCTTATGGGCGATTTCTTCTAATGAAATCCCCTTAGACTCACGAATTTGTTTTAATTTTCGTCCAGGTGTTTGTGACATAAGTGTATTATATTCCAAATGAAAACCGGCCTATTGAATCGATTATTCACAGGCCGGCAATCTTTGAAGTTAGTCGTGTTAATAATTATTCGGCTTCTGTGCTTTCTTCTAATTCGGGTTCCTCTGAGGGTGTTTCACTGAACTCAACCTCTTCAACGACGCCAACTTGTCCTATGGCATTCGAATCAGAATCTTCCATCACGGTTGTTACTTCAGCATTTTCAGGCATTGCTTCTTTGGTTTCTTCTTGTTCTTCAGGGTCTTCATCTTCGCGGTGGACGATGATCATAATTTCTGGCATCAAGTCCATGGTCAAATGAATTGGAACCTTATAGGTGCCTAACTGACGAATGGGTTCTGTTTCCACTTGTCGCTTTTCAAGCGCAATTTCAAAATTGGCTTGAATGGCTTCAAGGATGTCATCATCACTGACAGAACCATATAAACGACCGGTTTCACCGGCTTTGACAGCAAAAGTAAGCTTCTTGCCATCGAGAACTTCGGCAACAGAACCTAATTCTTCATTGAGAGCTGCTCGACGTTCTGTGGCTTTCACTTTAATCCGTTCAGCTTGATGCATCGCACCAGGGGTGGCGGGGATAGCAAAGCCTTTTGGAATAAGATAGTTGCGGCCATAACCAGCAGCAACTTTCTTGATTTCGCCGGCTCGACCTAATTTAAAAACATCTTTGATTAACAAAACCTTCATTTTTACAAGCCCTTTCTTCTTTCATAGATTAGTCTCGCCCGAAGGGTACAACGGGCAAGCTAAAAGATTTTACCCTTAATAAAGGTGAACGGCAATCTTTATCTTAGAATATATTTAAAGGGAAATAGGTCAATCTGGTTTAATGTGTTTTTGAAAATGAAAATGCTGAATTCGGGTATACTATTTGGGAGTTCACTGTTTTTACCTTGAGGTGTAAATGTCATTAAAAAAAGAACAACAACGTTGGGAAAAAGAGACTTATGAACCCCTGGTGAATCGGTTTCCTGAGAGAAAAGAGGCGTTTATAACCTCTTCCGGCATTGATTTGCCGCCAGTGCTGATCCCGCCTGAAACAGAAAATTACCTTGAGGCATTAGGCTTTCCCGGGGAATACCCATTTACCAGAGGTGTACAACCCAATATGTACCGGGGGCGCTTGTGGACCATGCGGCAATATGCTGGGTATGCATCAGCTGAGGAATCTAACAAACGGTATCGTTATTTATTAGACCAGGGTCAAACAGGATTGTCTGTGGCTTTTGACCTGCCAACACAAATTGGCTATGATGCTGATGATCCCATGGCACTAGGTGAAGTTGGCAAGGTTGGTGTTTCAATCTCATCCATGCGGGATATGGAAACCCTTTTTAAAGACATCCCACTGGATAAAGTGTCAACGAGCATGACCATCAATTCACCGGCATCCATACTTCTGGCTTTTTATATTGCGGTTGCTAAAAAACAAGGCGTACCTTTAAATAAATTACGCGGAACAATTCAAAACGACATTTTAAAGGAATATGTTGCCAGGGGGACCTATATTTTCCCGCCTGAACCATCCATGCGTTTGGTTACGGATGTTTTTAAATTCTGTAAAGACAATGTCCCACGTTGGAATACGATCAGCATATCGGGATACCATATTCGTGAGGCGGGATCAACAGCGGCACAGGAGATCGCTTTCACATTGGCGAACGCCATTGCCTATATCCAGGCTGCAATCGATACAGGTTTAGCTGTGGATGATTTCGCCAGTCAGCTGTCCTTTTTCTTCAATGCGCACAATAATTTTCTGGAAGAGGTTGCGAAATTCAGGGCTGCGCGACGTTTATATGCCTGGATCATGAAGGAACGATTTAAGGCACACAATGAAAAGTCGTGCCGGCTGCGTTTCCACACCCAGACTGCCGGGTCCACATTAACAGCACAACAACCTGAAAACAATATTGTGCGGGTGACTTTACAGGCGCTTGCAGCTGTTTTAGGAGGAACACAATCTTTGCATACCAACAGCATGGATGAAGCGCTTTGGCTGCCAACAGAAAAATCAGTTCGGATTGCCTTGCGTACACAGCAAATTATTGCCCACGAATCAGGTGTTGC
>JAXHUT010000158.1:0-3968 GCA_034189405.1 Chloroflexota bacterium | reverse complement strand
GCAACCCAAAGACCCGTAAAATTACTCTACGATCGTCATGAGAGCTTGATCGCCCACCCCAAACGTCACGCAACCCAAATAAGAGTGAAAATTGGGGCGATGAATGATGGAAGGATCGTGGCAGTAGAAACTGAACTCTACGGCGATACGGGTGCTTATGCATCACTGGGAGAGAAGGTGATGACACGAGCTACGACCCACTCAGCTGGGCCTTATGATGTCCCTCATGTTCGGAATGATTGTTACGCTATGTATACGAACAATCCACCTTCTGGTGCCTTTCGCGGATTTGGGGTAACCCAATCGGCTTTTGCTGTTGAATCCATAATGGACATGCTTGCAGAGAAGCTTGACATGGACCCTTTAGAATTGCGAAAACTTAACGCTTTGCACGTCAATAGTGTGACAAACACCGGTCAGGTATTGGATGAATCGGTAGGGCTGCTGGCGTGCATTGTGCATTTAGAGGATGAAATCAGGAAAAATAATCCACAACCTTTCAAACCCAGAGTTGATCCTGATAATTCAAACCTGGTGAGATCCTGGGGCATTGCAGCAGCTTATAAGAATACCGGTTTAGGCGGCGGTGCACCTGACTTCTCAAACGCTGATCTTGAGCTATACGAAGATGGGACTTTTGAAGTCCGTAGTTCAGCTGCAGAACTCGGCCAAGGGCTGGTTGCTGTTATGCAAATGATTGTTTCCGAAGAAATGTCGGTTTCACCTGATAAAGTTCGTGTCCTGGTGATGGACACCGACCTATCTCCGGACGGCGGCCCAACCACAGCCTCACGGCAAACATATATTACCGGAAATGCTTCAAAGCATGCTGCAAAGACTTTACGTACCGCCATTTCATCTTTCCTGGTTGAAAAGTACGATATATCCCCCGATAAGATCAAATATTTAGACGGTTTTGCACATATCAACGGTCATCGCTACTCTTATGCATCGATTGCCACCGAGATGAAAGCCTCAGGGCAGGAACCCCGTGTGCTGTACAAATATGAGGCGCCGAAGACCCAACCACTTGGGACAGGTGGAGACATGCATTTTGCTTACTCTTATGCCGTCCAGGCTGCTGAAGTTGAGGTTAATATATTCACAGGTGAGGTAAACGTTCTTCAGGTGATTTCTGCGAACGATGTTGGTATGGCAATTAATCCACTTGGATTGCAGGGGCAGATCGAAGGCGGCGTTATGATGGGTTTAGGGCATTGCCTTACTGAGGAATTCATTGTCGAAGAAGGCCATGTTTTCACCGATCAACTTGCAAGGTATCGCATCCCTGGCATCATGCTGACACCGAAAATCACATCAATCATCATCGAACAACCCACTGCTGATGGCCCTTACGGTGCCAAGGGCGTGGGTGAAATCAGCAGCATCCCAACGACGCCAGCAATTACGAATGCAATCTACAACGCTGTCGGTGTAAGAATAAAGAAAACACCCGTTGACCAGGAAATTATTTCAAAAGCTTTACAGGGTAAACAAATATTAGGTTAACTTGCAAATGAATAATTCAAAAGCAATCATCCCCTTAGGATTCCTGGCACCTATCCATTAAAGCAATCTTAACAACCAACATGTTAAATGAGTTTCTACCAGCCATTAAATTGGTCCTTATATAATTGTATTTCGGGCTAACCCTAAATAAGGCTGCCCCTCCTCCATAATAACTTTATGAAAGAAAAATTTAGATTGCATTAATCCTGTTGAGGATCTGTTATCCACCCACCCCAATAATTCATGAGTTTATGAAGCTTTTAGTTCATACACATTAAAATGTTCAAAACATAAGCTGTTATGTATACATACTATACGAAATATAGGGGGTATTTAATTTTGTTAGATTGGTTGGGAGAATTATTGTCCTTGGCTAACCCATCTTAAATATTTCATAACTGATCAATGATTATGAAAAAGCACAATCTACAATTGAATTGTAGATTGTGCAGGGAGAATTATCCTGTTCGAATTAAAGCCCTTTAAGATTTTTCTTTGCGCGGCCAACGAATCAATATGATTAAGCCGATAAGCATGCCAATCCATGTTATCCAGTAATCCAACGGCCCAGCAAATACGCTATGCCCTTCCGCAAGCTCCTGACGTGCCATTAAAGTGTCAATAAATTGGGCAGCACCTTCAGGATTATCAACATCTCCCATCGCGATCGTAATAGGTGCCACACGCAGACCAGCTAATCGCTTCCAGAGCGTAAGCTTGAATTGCTTTCCTTCTAAATTATAACTGACATCATTGATGTGCACCGGACCCGATAAGCGCTCAATTGCTTTGTATAGAGCAGAACCGGACTGCGTTGAAAACAATGTTTTAATCGCCTCTTCACGCGTATCCTCTTCAACAAGGTCTGACACCTGGTCAATAAGTCCGGTTAAATTAACCTTTAGGTAATCATCAATAATTGTAAAAGTAATTACTTTTTCTGGGTTTTTTTCATTTCTTGCAGTAAATGTATATGTATAGGTCATTTGAATGACTCCTTCAGAATTTAAATTTATTTCTAGTAATAGTTGCGCAGTTTTTGTCGAACCTTTGGATGGCGCAATTTACGCAGGGCTCCCTTTTGTATCTGCCGGATCCTTTCCCTTGTGATCCCAAATATCTCCCCCAGCTCTTTTAATGTATGTTTTCGTGAACCATTCAACCCGTAACGGAGTATAAGTATTTTCGCTTCTCGTTCGGTTAAATCGTTGAGCGCGTCGAGAACATCTTCAGCAAGCAAATTTCGACGAACTTCAATAAAAGGATTGGGAGCATTCTTGTTCTCAATATAACTTTGTAAATCAGTTTCCCCATCCTCACCCATTGGCTGATCAAGTGAGATCGCTCGCTGTGAATATTCCAGCAATTTCCCAACCTCATCGGCAGACATATCGATTATTTTTCCAACCTCTTCATTTGTAGGCGTCCGTGAATGTGTTGCTGTCATCTCCTTACGCACCCGATGAACCTTCCTTATTTTTGTTGAGAGATAATTCGGGAGTCTGATCGTCCTTTCTTTTTGATTCAAATGTCGCAGAACCGATCTTCGTATCCACCAAGTCGCATAGGTGCTGAAACGGTTGCCAAGCGTATAATCAAATTTATCTACCGCCCTGATCAAACCGACATTTCCAGCTTGAATCAGATCAAGGAAAGATGAGCTGTACCGTCGATATTTTTTTGCAATATTTACCACTAAGCGGATGTTTGCTTTGATCAAATGATCTCTTGCGTCACGTCCCTTCTCTGCAGCTTGTTTCAAGGTCTCAAATTCCATGCTTTCGCTGTCGTAATCAAGCATTTTTTCTCTTGCAATTCGTCCAGCCTCCATTTTTTTTGCTAATACCACTTCCTCTTCCTTCGTCAACAGCGGTACCCTGTCCATTTCGTTAAGGTACAGGCTTACGGTATCATCTGCGATGATGCCGGTTTGATCTGAAATTTTCTCTTTAAATTTTATTTCTTTAGGTTCAATTGTATTAGTTATGATCGTCATTTTTTACTCCTTTAGTTACCGTTCTTTTATTCAATTATTTAAAATCAATGGTTGAGATGTTCTCTTTTTTTCGAACCTCCATTTATTTAACCAATTGGCTTTTGAAACGAGTTAACACTTATGATAAGTCTCTTTAATTAATGTAAAAGAGGTGGTAAAAAATTGGATCATAATGCTCCCTCCCCGTTGGACGATTTATTTAATAAGAATAACTATTTTTTCATTCTTTCTTAGTATTTAGATGCATTTCCCCAGTTTTTGGTTACATATATGCACCCGCCTGGTTGAGCGAAAGACAGTGTATCTTGAAAGCGAACACTAGAGACCGAGATACTTTTTGATTTAAGTCTAACCAAGCAAAATAACAATGTTACCTTGCTGCTAGACTCTCATAACCTGAGCGAATAATTCTTGGGGCTATCCACAAACGACGACTATTTTCTGAGGTTCCATTATTCCCAAC
>JAXHUT010000157.1:0-3092 GCA_034189405.1 Chloroflexota bacterium | reverse complement strand
TTTTATACCATAGAATCAATTATTAAAACATTAGGAATTGTGTTAAATGCTGTTAATAAAAACTGAGGGTGTTGAAAATCGTTTTATAAAGGCTTCCCCCACTTTTTAATTTCCCAAAAGCTAAAAGACGCCTTTTTGGTACAGCCACACTTCAAACCCCTTCCCTTCAGGGGAGGGGCAGGGGGAACAGGTATTAGTCAACCAGGTATTAGGCAATTAAGACAAAAGCTTGAAGCAGAATCATGGCGTAATTTCATCCCTAAAGCTAAGTTATTGTTAATTCTGAAGCTTATTTTTACCTAACCCTAAATCCCTTCCCTAAAAGGAAGGGACTTTAAACCCCTTCCCTTCAGGGAGGGGGCAGGGGGTAGGTTATCATCGGATCTTTCGAAATACTGGATAATTAAGAATAATACTAATTTTTCATCCCTAACGCAGATTAATCATTGACTTTAAAAATCCTATTAAGAACCCTCTCCCTTGCCAAAGGGCGTGAGGGTTAACCGCTCCATTTATAGCATGGAGATACAAGACCTGAAAGATAAGGTTATGATTTTACCCTTTGTTTTTCATGTTAATAGCTACAAGCACCATCCTTTCAATTTTCAACTTTCAGCTTTTAGCTACGAACTACCAGCTACAAGCTATCAAGGCTGTTATTTGTTTTTCAACACTCTCAAAACTGCCTCTTGACATAGAACAAAAATTCTATATAATTAGAACATAGGTTCGAATTTTAGAACAGGAGCACAAAATGACTTCTTCGAATATTGTGGTTAGCAGACCCGGAGCAAGCTATAAGGGTTTGCCGGGATTGTTTACTCAAATGCGGCGGGATGTTTTTATGCCTTCCAAAGCAAAGGGAGCCACGCCTACCTTCACAGTTGGCAAGTTATTATCAGCTATTAATCCCGCCCCCAAGCACGCGCTTCTATTGGGTCAGTGTAAGGATGGATTGCCATTCCTGATGCAGCTGATCGATCCGGCAATAGGTGCAATATTAATTGGCGGTGACACGGGGTGTGGTAAGACCCACCAACTGCAGGTTTTGGTGGATTCGTCAACCCGTTTGAACCCACCACATGATTTACAGGTGTCGATTTTGACCCATAAGCCAAATGAATGGCGATCTTTTTGGGGGTGGCCTCGGCAGGAAAAATTTTTATTCCAGATCAAAGCCTGGTACGACCCCAGCGCTGAAGCGTTGATTGAAGGGCTTGTTCACCTGGCAGAAGCCCGCCGTGAGGGGCTGCGTGAAGGCGCATCCATCTTAATGATATTGGATGATTTTGGTTTTGTTGAAGAACTCAGCTATGAAGCCCAGGTCAATTTACACTGGTTGTTAGCGTATGGTGCTCAATCAGGCATCTGGATCGCAGCGGCAATCAATGCCATTTATGCTGAAAAGCTTCGCTACTGGATTGACAGCTTCCGCACACGAATTATTGGATCGATACGCTCAAAAAGTAATGCAGATATCCTTTCTGTGGCAAAAGATTCCATTGCTGACGGAATAGAACCGGGTTTTTTCCAGGTCTGGACGGGGGCAGATTGGCGCCTTTACCGTTTACCCTTACTAGGTGATTAAAGAATTATTTTACAGGAGGATGTGATGGATATTGGGATGTTATGGTTTGATAATGACCCAAAATCGGATTTAATGAGCAAAGTGGCTCGGGCTGCGGCGTATTACCAAAAGAAATATGGGCAGGAACCCAATTTGTGTTTTGTTCATCCCAGCATGATCCCGGAAAAGGAAACACATGCTGGTTCGGTTGATATTTGTTCAAACAGCACAATTGTGCCGAATCATTTCTGGATAGGCGTTGGACAGCAAGCAAATGCGTAGGTTGATCTTATTAAGGGTGATCGACCTCAACCAGTGCGGCTAAATGCTCTTCTGTCTTGCGCGGCTTTCTAATTTGTAAAAGGGATTTGTCTTTTGGGGTTGTCCCCAATGTTTTTTGTGATTCTTCTTGTTCTCGAAAATCGAATGTTCGATAGCCATAAGCATTCATCACCAAAGTTCTTCCCAATTTTGTCTTTGTGACAGTGTTTGGTGAATATACATGAATGTGACCATGCAGGTGATAGGCAGGTTGGAATGTTTTTATCAACCAATTAAAGGCTTTTACACCACGATGGGCAGGGTCTTCCTGGTCATGGATGCCCCAGGGCGGGGCGTGGGTCACAAGAATGTCCAAATAACGACCGTATCTGATTTTGTTCCATATTAGGGATGGCACCAGATGCAAGACCATCGCCCACATTTTGGATTGTGTATATTGATAATCCCCATTATTGTAACGTAGAGATCCCTGGATTCCAGCCAGGATTAAACCAGTTTTCTTCTCCCGGACAACTTTCTTGTGCAAATTAACAGCGCCCCAAGGTTCTTGGCGTGACCCATAGCAGCTGTATTCAACGGCTTTAGCATGATTACCACGCACATAATAAAGAGGAATATCAAGCGAGCTGATGATGTATTCCAGATAAAAATAGGAAAGGTCTCCACAGCCAATCGCCAGGTCAACGTTGTTAAATCTTCCCCTTATTTTCGGGCTGTAAACACGTAAACATTCCCTGTCGCTGACTGTTAATATTTCCATAACATTATTTTATGACATTAACATTGAAAATGGTAGGGGAATTTTTGCCTTGTCATGGCAAAGTAGTAATGTCCTATTGGAGGTGAATAGGATATGACGAAAAATAGGATCATTACAATGAGTAAAGAAGAAATCAAACGAAGCGAAATCTTGAGAATGGCAGAAGAAAGACGGATCACACAAAAGGAGGGAGCGAAGCGTATCGGGAAATCACCCTGACACTTTGGACGGCTTATACGAGTATACCGGAGGCAAGGGCTGGGAGGTATTATTTCAGGTCACCGGGGGAAACCCAGCAACAACCGCATGCCAAAAGAAAAAAAGAAAAAGATCCTGAATAAACTAAAAACAGATTATAAGGGTTTTGGGCTAACGCTTGCCAGCGAGAAGCCATGGGAATGGGACGGGACCAAGGTCAGCAAGGTAAAGGTCCGAAAGTTCGCTCAGGTTGTTGGCTGCGATATGCCCCTGGCTACAGGTTGT
>JAXHUT010000156.1:0-2688 GCA_034189405.1 Chloroflexota bacterium | reverse complement strand
GTTTTTTTGAATTCAGCAGGGGGTACAAAGGCTTCAATATTGATAGCCATGAAAAAGTGTCCAACTCTAAAAGGTACTTTTTCACCATCTTCGTCAAGACCAGATAATGAAGTTAGAAAAGCACCGCTTTGAAGTGAAGCAGAAAGTATCTCAACAATAACGCCCAATCCATACCCTTTATGCCCACCTAAAGATTCACCCTTTCCACCAAGCGGAAGGAATGCAGCTTCACGCTTTGGAAGTTTCTCTAAAATTTCTTTTGGATCCGTAAGATAGTTATTGCTTTGATCAATGACCCAACCCTCAGGCGCCGATTTGGATTCTCGTAAATAGGTCTCGATTTTTCCACGCTGTGTAATCGGGGTTGCAGCATCAAATAAGAAAGGGAAGGGTTCATCTGTCGGGACGCCAAAGGCAATAGGATTTGTGCCTAAAAGTGGGGTTACACCAAAAGTTGGCGCTGCCGAAGGTCTAGCATTGGTGACCGTCATTCCAATCATGTCCTCTGAAATGGCCATGGAAGGATAATAACCTGCTATGCCAAAATGTGTTGAATTCCGTACAGCAACAGAACCCATGCCGTACTTCTTTGCTTTTTCGATGGCGAGGTTCATTGCTTGCTTGCCCAAAACCATACCTAATCCATGATTTCCATCTATTAAGGCAGTCGTTTGTGTTTCTTTGATTATTTTGGGCTCGGTAATTACCTTGTGTTGACCAGATTTTAACCGCACATAGTAATAATAAAGGCGACCAATCCCATGAGATTCGATCCCTCTCAGGTCAGACTCAATCATCACATCCGAACATATCTTGGCATGATCGATGGGCGTTCCCATTTTGTTGTAAAAAGTTTCTATAAAGGATTTAATATCATTTACTGGGACATATTTAATGGTTTGCACGAGAAGCTCCTTATCGTCTTCTAATCATGAAAAAATCTTAATTTATTGAAACTATGTTTATCGTGAACAAATTTACATCATTGTATTTTAAGAATACCCTAACCCTAGTGAAACCCAAAAATATCCTTGTTTATTATCGCGATAACAAAAACACCCTGCAGCTGTAGTATTCGCGACCGGGTTGGATGATCAATTTAAACCAAAAATGGCGAAGGGCGGATTCGAACCGCCAACCAATGGCTTATGAGTCCACTGCTCTACCATTGAGCTACTTCGCCAAATTTCAATAAATTGTGACCGATATCTTACTACGCCTTCCCTAAATTGTCAATAAAATTAAGCTCAACGTCGACGTTGTGACTGCCCAGATGCTTTCAGGGAATGATAAAGCGGTTCATCCTGCATCGGGATGTATTTGGGTTCAGGTCGATAACTCGATTGCTTCTTGCTCCCCTTCTTGTTAGAAGTGCTTGTAAAACCCACAGGCGCAGATCGCTGCGCCTCAGATTTGGGGTGCGCAGCCCGGCTTTGTGCCTGGCGGAATTCCCGGCGTGACATGGCTGCGCCCTGGTCTTTGGTGTGCTCCTGCAGCAATTTGTCGCTCTTTTTCGAGAGCGTTCCTATCAATAAAACACGGATCACCCAGACCATCAAGGCGATAAAAATCGGCACGGTTTTGGAGATAAAATCTGTGTCAACAATGCCAGCGCTCAGCACGGAATGCGTCTGTATAGCCATCACCACGCCCCACCAGGTCAATATTGCGTTCATGGTGCCAGCCAAAAACCAGGCACCAAACAAGTACCAAGACGTGCGGTTTTGATCCGTTTTGCTTTGTGAGGCAAACAATCGTGCAATACCGGCAAAGTCGATCCCACAAAAGGCGATCGATAACAATGTTGCCCACCGCATGCCAGCAAATTGTAAATCACCCAATAGATCAGATAGGGCAAAATCCGTTGTGCTGAAATTGAACGCTTCAAATGCCGCCAGCGCCAATACAATGATGAGGATATACATCACGTCTTTACGAGATTTGATCTTTGATAGAGACTTATAAAACGATGTGTGGACTGATTGACTGATATTCATGAGAACCTCCGGTTATAGTTAATTCTGACATAATCCAATTATAGAACACTTGTTCTATTTTGTCAATGGTTTATAGACGAGAGTGTTGAAAAACAAATAACTGTCTTGATAGCTTGTAGCTTGTAGCTGGTGGTTCGTAGATCAAAGCTGATAGTTGATAGCTTATAGCTGATAGTTGATAGCAGATAGTATGGTGAAGTAAAGTCTCCTGACTATGCAATAAAAAGACTACATTTTAGCGGTGCGGACCCTGCCTGGAGTACAACGGAACACCTTTAGGTACCGAACTTGAAAAGCGTGAGGGGCAGTCCGCTAAATTATGGTATTTCAAAGGTATTCGATTTAGAAGTCGAAACCCTTTCCCTGCCCTCTCCCTTTGGCAAGGTGTATAGACCGGGGAGAGGGTTATCAATAGCTTTCTCACAGGATTCTGATAAGTCGATTAATTTCTAAGGCTTTAAATTAATTCCCCCTGCCTGCGCTGGTGAGACGACACTTTTAAAAAAATGGCTCATAGAGTATCCTTAAGACATTATTTAACAAAGCGAAAGGAGAACACTATGAGCCTAAAGTTATTTTACCAGTGGAATCAAGAAATCAGAAACCGGTTTAAAGGACTCAAAAAATGGCAAGCCATGGGCTTGGCTCTGATCAGTTTTGGGATTATCCGATCTCGCCGGTCGCAAGCAAG
>JAXHUT010000155.1:0-2189 GCA_034189405.1 Chloroflexota bacterium | reverse complement strand
ACCGAACAACCAAGGAAAGGAAAGGCCTTCCGAAGTTGTCTGAAGGATCAACTGTACCCAGCTCGGTTGTTAGGCAGCCAAAAACAAGAAACATCGTTTGCGCTTTGAGGAGCCTTAGCCCAAACGATCTTTGCATTAGTGACTTGACCCTTGGCTGTTTAACCCACAACTTTTTAGTGCACCCCACATAAAATATAGTAACAAGAATTAAGCGTCCTGTGATAAAATACTGTGAGCATCACCATAATATTTTTATAAATTGATTTATTGATATTACTCACAATATATAATTACATCCTTCACTATTGTCATATCGTCTCAAATAGTATAAATAAGGTGTGTTTTTAGATTGTTTTTATCATTAAACCTATCTTTTAAAAAACTTCATCAACTATTTGAACTATGATATAAATTTTCAAGACAATCTTTTAAGTCTAAATTAGGAGAGATCTTATGCATGGTTACAGTGGAAAAATTCTACATATAGACCTGGATGAACAGAAGCACTGGTCAGAGGAAAAACCTGAAGAATGGTATAAACTTTACATTGGCGGTGTTTGTATGGCTACCCGCCTTTGTTGGGAGAATATCGAAGTTGGATGCGATCCATACGACCCCGGAAATCCCGTGTGTATTGCGAACGGCATTTTTGCAGGCACACCGGTGCCCGTTGGTGGTAAGTATGGTCTGGCATCAAAGTCACCGTTGACCGGATTTATCGGAGACAGCCTTTCTGGCAGCTGGTTCACAACCGCGCTAAAAAGAGCACATTGGGACGGGGTGGTTATCCACGGCGCAAGTAAAGACTGGATTTACGTATTCATCGATGATGATCGAGTGGAATTCCTGCCAGCAGAAGAACTATTGGGTTTAGGCACCTATGAAACTGAGGAGAAAATCCGCGAAATATTTGGGGATGATCAAGTTCGCTCAGCAACAATTGGTCCTGCTGGTGAAAATATGGTCAGGTATGCAAATGTAACAAATGATGGACGACAGGCTGGACGAACGGGGCATGGTTCGGTTTGGGCAAGCAAAAAACTCAAAGCTGTTGCTGTTCGTGGAACTTATGGCGTGACAGTTCACGACCCGGAGACATTATTACAAATGTCTTTTGATATTACTGAACAAGCCCAGGGTCCACATACAGCAAAATACAGGATCTATGGTACATCAACCAACATGCTCAATGCAAGCAAAGAAGGGTTTTTACCTACTCACAATTTTCAAGAAGGTGTTTTTGATTTTGTCGAACTGGTCAGCGGCGAATATCTTGACGAGCATCACAAGGTCAAAGTGATTGCCTGCGCACAGTGCCCAATTGCCTGCGAACAGATGTCTATGGTGAAAAAAGGCCCGTTTGCCGGTTCGATGACCGGAATAGAATACGAATGTCTACAAGCTGTCAGTTCAAATTGTGGTATTGGAGACATGACTGCTGCAATCAAAATGGTGGATATCTCAGATAGCAGTGGCATGGATACTATGAGCATGGGGGTTTCAATTTCTTATGCCATGGAGTGCTTTGAAAGAGGAGTCTTGAAAAAAGAAGACTTCAAATGTAAAAAATATCCAGAAGGATTTGAGCCAAATTTCGGTAATGGAGAAGCTGGTGTTACACTGGCGGAAATGATTCGCGACAAGGAAGGGATTGGAGAACTCCTTTCTGAAGGTACTCGAATTGCAGCAAAAAAGATTGATGAAGAAAGAAATTCAGAAAGTTGGAAATGGGCAATGAATATCAAAGGCCTTGAGTGCCCCGGTTATGACGCCCGATCATTAAAGACTTTTGCAATGGGCTTAGCTGTAGGTACACGCGGCGGCTGCCATAATCGTTCTGCTGCATATGACCCGGATATCAAAGGCCAAACAAACCGCTTCACAGTGGATGATACACGTGGCGTAGTTGCTGCACGTTCTGAAGAGTATGCTGCTGTTTATGATACTTTACCCATGTGTAAATTCATTCGTCGCTGTTTCACAGGTAAAGCAGATCGTGCAGGTGCTTGGCCAGCGATTTCCAAGCTGATCAATGCCACAACTGGATGGAATTTTGATTATGATGATGTTGACTTAATTGGTGTAAGAGCTCACACAATTAAGAAAGCCTTTAATATCAGAGAAGGATGGAAATCTGAAGACGATGATATTCCTTACCGATGGAAACATGATCCTATGACAAAAGGACC
>JAXHUT010000154.1:0-8297 GCA_034189405.1 Chloroflexota bacterium | reverse complement strand
GCTCTGCGCCTGTATTGAGCATTCTACGAACAATGCGAGATCGAAAGCGAGAAAAACCCGTTATATTTTTCTATGGAAACCCCACATGGGATTCGATCATCTTTCGTGAAGAATTAGAAGACATTCAGAAAGATATTAATTTGAAGGTCGTTCATGTTCTCGAGCGTCCACCTGAGGATTGGGAGGGTGAATCAGGCTTTATTACTGGCGATATTCTCCAACGACACTTACCAGGCGATTATCGGGATTGGGAATATTTATTCTTCATGTGCGGACCGATGCCAATGATCGAAGCGGTTGAAGGCGCTTTACAAGAATTAGATGTTTCTAATATGCGCATCTTCTCCGAAAAGTACGAGATGGCTTAGAAAGGAGTTTCCATGAATGTTCAACATTTCCTAGAACGATGGTTTGTAATCTCCACGATTGTAATTTGTTTGGTTCTTGCTATTTTGTTTGGTGCACTTCAAGTAGGTTTGATTTAGGAATTGCAATCGGTCGTAAAAATAGAAAGAGACGGTAATTTAATGGCCAACCTACCCCCTTACCCCCTTCCTGAAGGGAAGGGGAACAAGTCCCTTCCTTTTAGGGAAGGGATTTAGGGTTAGGTAAAGATGGGTTCCAAAAATCAATGGTTGATGTGCGTCAGGGATTAAAAATTAGTATTCTATTATCCAGTGTTTGAAAGACCAAATTTTAACCACCCCCATGCCCCCTCCCTGAAGGGAAGGGGTTTAAAGTTTAGGAGTCAGAAACCCTCTCCCTTACCAAAGGGAGAGGGTTCTTAAACTTTTACTCAGGTCTATCATTTACTTTTGGGACAGCCCCGTTTACTTATGTCAATAAAACCTCTACTGCGGACGAATTAATCCGCTTAAATCTACCGTAGTCACCTGCGATAGGTCTTCAAGAGTGTCATACATAACTTGGATTAAGTACTTGGCATTGTGTATGAAATTGCCGGGGTCTTCTATGACCATGTGATAGTTATAGGCTGCTTTAACCAGTCGTGGCGTCCAACTGGTATACTGGTTGGGAAATGCGATTTCGCCTTCGTCGGCTTCACCGTTGCCATTGGTATCAATGAACCAGTAAGGAAATTGACCCGCATAGAGGATGGATTCTCCAGCAAAATCAGTCGCGTAAGATTGAATGGCTGCATACAGCATTTCATGAATTGTTTGAAGTTCATGGAATACGCCTTCAGTAGTATCGCCATCGCCGTCATAATCCGGGGTCTCTTCAACCCTGATATCACGTAAATCGCCAAGATCACTGACAGTTGGGTGGCATGCAGCGCACTCGCTGGCGGTAATTTCGAGGCTGTGTGGGTCATGGCAGTCCGTGCATTGCTGGAAGTCCTCAACATGTTCATAAAATCCTAGATAGCTTTTGTTGGGGTATTCGTAGCCAACCTGGACTTCTGTACCGTATCGAACAGCAGCAGCGATCTTGTAATGAACATTGATAAATCCAAGCTCTTCATTAACCTCATCTTCAGGTAATCCGTTTGTCGCATTATCCACGGATGCTTTTGAAGTTCTACCCTGGTGACATTCTGCACAATTAGCAGTCATGCCAAGGTCATGAATTTCAACACCGGATGGGAAAACAGCTGAGTCTTTTTCATTGGCTGTAGGATTATGGCAAACCGTGCATGTCACCACGGATCCGATATTTGCAGCGGCGTCCACAACCTGGGCTTCGGTCCCGTCTTCACCAAGATAATCAAGGTAGCCATAAGCGCTGTGACATTTTGCACAGTTCTCTGGAACTAATGGCGGTTCATCCTCGTCCCAATGGACAAATGATTCAGATTCTGAATCGGCATGCCCGGATCCCGTCCATTTTTCGCTGATTGCGGATACAGATTCGGGTCGGGGTTCAGGGGGGAGGACAACTTGCCCAAATAAGATGGCGAGCAGTCCGCCGGCTAAAAAGAAAACGATAAGCAAAGGCCAAACTAATTTCTTCATACTGGTATTCTCC
Organism: Chloroflexota bacterium; assembly: GCA_034189405.1. GTDB lineage: Bacteria > Chloroflexota > Anaerolineae > Anaerolineales > Anaerolineaceae > Brevifilum. The sequence continues at coordinate 6,308 of JAXHUT010000154.1, read as the reverse complement.
TCTGTTTGCTGGTAATCAATTTCACCTACAATATTTTACCTTAAATTTCTAATCTTTTGGAACTATTATCAAAACTCATGTTTCGGTATAATCAATATAAAGATTTATCGCCAGCGAGGATCTTGATGCGAATCGGCAATAATGTTGTCACAGTCATTGTCTTATTAATATTATCGGCTTGTGTACCACTTCAACTTGAGAACCCATTTGTTAATTTTATTGGGGATGACAGCGTTATGTCAGGAACGCTCACTGCACAAGTGCTGTCTACTTTGGCTCCAACAAAAACGCCTACCAGAAGGTTGTCGCCAACGATAACGCCTTCGACCACGTCTATTCCTCCGACACCCACTCTAACGCCGACCGCCTCACCGACGCCGGAACCACTAGAAGTGTATTTCTCTCCCCACTTAAGGCCTGGTATTTCGCCTGTCACCTACGTCGAGGATGTGTGTGCATATCTTGAAAATAGATGGGGTGAAGGCAAAAGCGAACCTGGCACGATAGTTGTACCCTTTATGTTCCACTCGGTGGCAAAACCGGGGCGGGAGATAAAAGATAACACAACCATATCCATGGAACGTTTTGAGTATTTTATGACAAGGGCAAAAGAATTGGGTTTTTCAACGATAACAACACAGGAATTAATTGGGTTTCTTTATCAGAACGAAAAAATTCCCCAACGCTCTATGATCCTTATTAAAGATGATCGTTCCGCTGGCGTGACAGAAACGTTTATGCCTTATCTGGAGGAATATGATTGGACTTTGACTCTTGCCTGGCCAACCACGGATTTAACCGGTGATGCACTCTGGGCGCGCATGGAAAGCCTGGCAGAATCTGGCCGGCTGGATGTTCAATCTCATGGTCATGATCATATTTACATCCAGGACTTTACACCTCTCGAGGAGATCGAAGAGGAAATTTATAAACCTATCGAGGTCATTCAAGAGCACTTTGGCAGTAAACCTGAAGCAATCATTTGGCCGGGTGGCAATTATACTAAAGAGTCAATTGCAATGGCTGAGGAGGCTGGGTTTAAATTAGGGTTTTCTGTGTATTCAAATGGGCCGATCATGTACAACTGGATACCCCTCCGGGAAGAACAAATCACGATGAATGCGCCTCTGATGGTGCTGCCGAGATACTGGTCACCAGATGCAGATGTCGCCCTTATGCATGCGCTTTCAGTCAGCCAGGATCTGATCGATTATGCGGAAAGTAATAAGCAGGAAGAACTTGATTACCTCTCAACCTATTGCCAACCTGAAGGAAGCGAATGATTTTGGAGAAGAAACGGCTTTTTGGACTTGTTCTATTATTAGCTTTTGTTTTGTCCGGGTGCTATAAACCCGGACCTGGCGCAACCTCCTGGAAAGCGCCCGGATCGGGTGGTGTGGGAGGTGGCGCGATTGATGCAGCGCCAACAAGCACACCGTACTTTGGTGAAGTGCAACTCACAGAAAACCCACTACCGACACCGACACCTAATCCTACGGTTGTTCTTCCGACCCCCAGGATTGAATCCTTATCTTACACGGTGAAATTAGGCGACACACTAAAGGTCATTGCTCAGCAGCATCAAGTATCTGTTGATCAAATAGTTACCCTGAACGACATAACCAATCCAGACCTGATCGAGGTTGGACAAGTAATATTAATTCCACCGCCATCATTTGAAGCTGTTGCACCTTCCTTTAAGATCATCCCGGATTCGGAATTGGTGAACAGTCCATCGAATGCTTCCTTCGATGTGAAAGCATTCGTGAATGAGCGAAATGGATTTTTAGCTGAATATTCTGAGCTTGTGGATGGCTCCCCGATGACGGGCGTACAAATAGTTGAACGGGTGGCATTGGAATATTCTGTCAACCCCCGACTATTGCTTGCTTTGTTGGAATATCAAAGCAATTGGGTAACGAAGTCAAACCCGCCGGAAGAAACTCAGGTTTACCCTTTGCGATATTATGAAGCCTGGCGAGAAGGTTTATACAAACAGCTTGCCTGGGCAGCGAATTTATTGAATGAAGGTTATTACCTTTGGAAACTCAATTTAATGACTGCCTGGATTTTGTCAGACAACAGTGTTTTCCAGGTGAACCCGACAATCAATCCGGGTACAGCAGGTGTATTAAATGTGCTGCGATATTTAAAAACGCAGGATAACTGGGTGGGGGCGGTTTCCGAAGATGGAATTTATGAGACTTATATCCATTTCTTTGGTTACCCCTTTGCTTATACTTATGAACCAATGGTTCCAGGTGATCTGACCCAGCCATCATTACAACTTCCTTTTGAAAAGGGGGTTGTCTGGTCATTCACTGGCGGCCCCCATGGTGGTTGGAATAGCGGGTCTGCCTGGGCAGCCATTGATTTTGCCCCGCCTGGAGAGGCTTTGGGGTGTTTCCCGAGTGAAGCCTGGGTTGTCGCCTCAGCACCAGGGGAAATCGTCTATTCGGATCACGGCGCAGTCATTCAAGACCTGGATGGCGATGGTATATGGCAGACGGGTTGGTCAATTTTATATATGCATATTGCCACCTCGGACCGTGTTGAAGTTGGGGAATATCTGGATGCTGGGGACCGTATCGGGCATCCCTCATGTGAAGGGGGATTCTCAACTGGTACCCACCTGCACATTGCACGGCGGTATAATGGAGAATGGATTGCAGCAGATTCGGACCTGCCATTGGTTTTGGATGGATGGGTTTCCGTGGGTTATGGTGTGGAATATGACGGTTATTTAATCAAAGGTGATGACACAGTGGAGGCATGGAATGGGCGATCGCCCCTCAACGCCATCCAGCGCTAGAAAACGCTATTTTCGGCGACGGTTAAAACGTATGGGCTTGCTTGTAACCGTGGCGTTGATCCTGTCTGTATTAATTTGCGGCAATTTTGTTTATCCTGTTCTAGCACCAACTTCAAGCCAGGGGGTCAGCCTTGGCCAGGCAAGCATCGCCACACTTACGGGACAAGAATCAGCGAAGGAATATGATAGTTCTCTTTCTGCTTCAATAGATATTTTTCCAACCAGTACCCCAATACCTTTGCCAACGGAAGGCAAGATTGTACCCGGGGGAGACGACACCCATATTCTGTACTATACCATTGCAGGTGACAGCTTGCCTGTGGTCAGCCTTCGGTTTGGCGTTGATATGGGTTCGATCACATCCCCGGACAGTATTGACCCCAATGGCCTCATTTCACCCGATCATCTTTTAATCATTCCCAATAGTTTGGAGTCAACCAGTTCAAGGACTAAACTATTGCCAGACAGTGAGGTCACATTCTCACCTTCTACCATTGACTTTGATATTCATGGATATGTTGACGCTGCTGGTGGGTATTTGTCATCATATACCGAATATTTAAAAACAACCGAATGGACAAGCGGTGCGGATGTGATCAGCCGCGTTGCTCTTGAATATTCTGTTAATCCAAGGTTGTTGCTTGCATTTCTAGAGTTCAAATCAGGCTGGGTCTTTGGTCAGCCACAGGATGTCTTTTCGCAGACTTACCCCATGGGCTATGCCGTTGAAGGCAAAGAGGATTTGTATCAACAAGCTGCCTGGTTTGCCAGCACTGTTATGGATGGTTATTATGGCTGGCGTGAGGGACGTCGGTTGGTGATTAACTTCCAGGATGGGCAGGTCTTAAGATTGGCGCCGCAGCTCAATGCGGGTACCGTTGGTTTGATGAATGTATTTTCTTATTTATATGATTATGAAAGTTGGGCGCATATCTTATATGGCGAAAACAATTTTTTCAGCTTTCATGAAGCTATGTTTGGCAGCCCCTGGATCAGGGCACAATCTGTGGAACCCTTGATCCCTGCGGATACTGTTCAGCCGGATATGATCTTGCCCTTCGAGCCGGGTCGGATATGGGCGTTTACCGGTGGACCCCATGCTGCCTGGAGCAAGGCAGATGTTTGGGCAGCCATTGATTTTGCCCCGCCCAGCGCTGTTGGTGGTTGTCATGATTCAAGTGAGTGGGTTGTGGCGTCGATGCCAGGCTTGGTGGTGCGATCTGGTGATGGGGTGGTCGTGATCGATATGGATGGGGACGGGTATGAACAAACAGGATGGACTCTGCTTTATTTACACATTGCAACAAAGGATCGGGTCCCATTAGGTACTTGGGTTGAGGTTGGCGACCGAATTGGGCATCCCTCCTGCGAGGGTGGTCGATCAACGGGAACGCATGTGCACATGGCTCGCCGGTACAATGGCGAATGGGTGCCAGCGGATGGCCCGCTGCCATTTACTTTGAGCGGTTATGTGGCGCGAGCGGGAACAGAGGCGTATCAGGGGTGGTTGATCAAAGATACAGAAATTATTTATGCTAATACTGCAAGTACCTATGAAACCCACATCACTCGTCACGAGTAAATATTTCGTATAGTAATTATTCGGAATTTTCTCTTATGGGTAGATGGCTGGACATTTTTTCATCTACGAAGTATCCTTGATTGTCCTATTTTCGAAAATAGGCGTTCTTCGTAATAATCTTCTCTGTTTTCGAAAATTTGATATTTTATGATAAAAAAATTTGTTTTCCCGCTAATACTGATCGGATTAATACTTGGCGCATGCTCACCTTTGGTGCAGCCCACATTGATTCTTCCTACAGCCTCCAGCGATGATGATCCTGTTGAGGTGTTGGAGATCACCCCTTTCCCAACGCGTCCTGTTTATGGCCCTGGAGAACTGGTTGATTATGTTGCCCAGGCGGGGGATACGCTCGATGCCCTGGCGGTTCGTTTTAATACGACTGTCGCTGAAATCAGGGATGCAAACACCTTTATTCCACCGGATGCAACGACCATGCCCCCCGGAATGCCGATGAAAATTCCGATTTATCATCGTCCATTATGGGGCACACCATACCAGATCCTGCCGGATGCGGCTTTTGTCAGCGGGCCGGATGTTTCGAATTTTAACACGCAAGCATTTGTTGTTCAGCACCAGGGATGGTTTTCTCGATATTCTGCCTGGGCTTTTGACGGCACTCGTAACGCAGGAGAGATTGTGGATTATGTTGGTATTAATTATTCCATCAGTCCAAAAATTCTACTGGCATTGCTGGACTATATGGGTGGGGCGTTTACGGATGCTGTTTTAAGCAGCAGCAGTGAAAGAAATATCCTCGGGCTTGAATCCGATTACTGGGCGGGAGTCTATCTGCAGCTTTCGTATGCTTCGAACATTTTAAACGACGCCTATTACCGCTGGCGTGAGGGATCCTTGATTGAATTCGAACTTGAGGATGGCTCATTAATCCGACCGGACCCCTGGCAAAATGCTGCGACGGTGTCCTTACAATACTTTTTCTCCAAAACTTTAAGTGTACAAGACTTTCATCAAGCCATTGGTCCGGATGGATTCATCAAAACCTACCAGAAATTATTTGGTGATCCATGGACAATCGAGCCGCACCTACCTGGTTCCCTGGTACAACCCGAAATGTCTTTGCCCTATGAAAAAGATGAGGTTTGGGCTTATACCGGTGGGCCGCACACCGGGTGGGGAAGTATGGCGCCCTGGTCGGCTTTGGACTTCGCACCTCCCTCGACGGTTACTGGCTGTTATGAATCTTCTGTTGCAACAACAGCGGTTGCCGATGGGGTGGTGGTTCGCGATGGCGATGGCGTGTTGGTGCTGGACCTGGATGGTGATGCTGATGAACACACCGGATGGGTTGTATTTTATTTGCATATTGCAGCGCGCGATCGTGTGCCGGTAGGTACTGTTGTAAAAGCTGGTGACTTCCTGGGCTATCCATCCTGTGAAGGGGGACGCTCAACCGGAACCCATATTCACATTGCGCGAAAATACAATGGCGAATGGATGATCGCTGATGGTGCTGTCCCCTTTGTGCTTTCTGGTTGGCGTCCTGAGCGAGGGAATGCACCCTACAAAGGGTGGTTAGTGAAGGGGGATAGACGGGTCCTAGCCAGCGACAATCCCGATTATAAAAGCATGATCCCTTTGGATTAGAAATTTGTAACATGGGAAGTTTGATACTACCTAACCCTAAATCCCTTCCCTGAAGGGAAGGGAAGTTAAAAACCCTTACTTTTGGGATAGCCTCTTCTTAATACTAGAGTTTATCATTTACCCAAAACTCAGCGATTTTACGGATGAAATTCGAGTTTTCGGTACGCTAATTCGATAATCTCGCTTGGCGGGCAAGGTATAGCGCGATCGATCCTGCAACAGCTGCATTCAGCGAATCAATTTTCCCTTGCATCGGGATGCGCATCAAAAGATCACATTTTTCACGAACGAGACGCCGTAACCCCT
>JAXHUT010000153.1:0-12266 GCA_034189405.1 Chloroflexota bacterium | reverse complement strand
CCCCCCCTAGCCCCCCGCAGGCACGGGGAATTAATTTAAAGCCTTAGAAATTAAGTGACTTAACAGAATCCTGTAGGAGAGCTATTAAGGACCCTCTCTTGCCAAAGGGAGAGGGCAGGGTGAGGGTTTCGACTTCTAAATCGAATGATCCACCATAATTTTGCGGACTGACCCTCACGCTTTTCAAGCTCTGCACCTAAAGGTGTTCCGTTGTATTCCAGGCAGGGTCCGCACTCCTAAAATTTAGTCTTTTTATCGCATTTTCAGGAGACTTTATTTCTACATACTATCAGCTATCAGCTATGGGCTATGAGCTACCAACGACAAATTACCAACTACAAACTATCAAGGCTGTTATTTGTTTTTCAACACACCCAAAGTATTTTTACTATTCTTTACAAATCTTTCGTGCTAAACTTAAAGGTCGGATAATTATTTGATTCTGCCCAAGATTCGCTTGAGCGGACATTTTTGCGCGTATTGTTAACGCCATTTATAGGTACAGATCATAGAATTCTTACCTTAGTTGATAAAGAAGGCAGCTTATGAATGAAAACAAACCTTATTTGATTGTCGGCTTGGGCAACCCCGGGCCCAGGTACCATCACAACCGGCATAATGTCGGCTTCATGGTCTTGGATAGCCTGGCAGATACGGCTAACATCCCCATACGGCGGGTGGAATTTCGCGCGCTATTGGGTAAAGGTGAATATGCGGAAGAACGGGTGATTCTGGCAAAACCCCAAACATTTATGAACAACTCAGGGCAAGCGGTAGGTGCATTGGTACGCTTTTATAAAATTCCGATTGAACGTCTTTTAGTTGTGCATGATGACCTGGATTTGCCCTATGGGACGCTCCGTCTCCGTCCGAGCGGCGGCGCGGGTGGTCAGCGCGGCATGGGTTCAATTATAACCAAACTAAATACGCAAGACTTTGCTCGATTGCGTGTTGGCATCGGCAGACCCCCGGGACGAATGGACCCGAGTGATTATGTTTTGCATGATTTCGATCCCCCAGAAGAGGAAATCCTGCCGGAAGTTTTGGCAAGCGCTGTTGATGCGATAAGGATGTTTCTAAAGGAGGGTATTGAACGAGCAATGCGTGATTTCAACGGACCTGTGATTGATGAGGATTGACCGTGTTACTGGATAAAATCAATTCGCTTCCAGCATATCAGGGCCTATTAGCGCGGCTCAATGAAGGACTGGACACAAGTGACACCGTCCAGGGTTTGGGATTGCCGCGCGCTGCGCGCTTGCCAGTGGTCGCGCGCTTATATCAAGATCTCAAACGTCCAATTCTACTCATTTCAAACCGTGCTGATAGGGCTTTGACTCTTTTTGAAGAATTACAATTTTGGTTGGGAGAAACGCAGGCGTATTATTTTCCTGAACCCAATCCGCTTTTTTATGAAAGATCAGCTTGGGGAAAAGGCACACGCCGGGATCGTTTAGCTGTGTTGACCCTACTGGCGAGTAACTTGCTTCCAGATGCGCCCACACCTGAAACACCGCCGATCATCGTTGCACCCGTCCGCGCGATAATGACACGCACAATCCCCAGGCGTGATTTTTTGAAAAATACGCGCACTCTGCACCTGAATGACCAATTGACACCGGATGAGCTGACCCGAAATTGGGTGGAAACTGGCTATGCGTATGCAAACATTGTGGTTCAATCCGGGCAGTTCTCACGCAGGGGAGGCATTCTGGATGTATGGCCGCCTGGTGAAATGCAACCCGTTCGTATTGAGTTCTTCGGCGACGAAGTGGATACAATGCGAGCCTTCGACCCCGCCAGTCAACGCACAATAGCGAAGCTCAAAACGGTCACCATCACCCCGGCACGTGAGGTATTACCTGATGCTGCGGGAAAAGCGGGCATCGCGCTTAAGGACTTCAATGAGTTCCACATTCCCCTAGCACATCCATTTTCTGGAAGTGTTCTCGATTTTCTCCCCGATGATGCCATCATCGTTTTGGACGGGCGCGAATTCCTATCTGCGGCGGTCATGGATGTTGAGGAGGAAAGTCTATCTCGGCGAGATGAAGCCGTGCAGGAGGGAGAGCTACCGGAGGACTTCCCAGCACCTTTTCTCACCTGGTCAGAAATTGAAGATCGATTTGCGAAACGTAGTATGGTCGAGTTAGGATATACTCACGCGCCGGATCAGCCCCCACTTGCTTCAGCGTTCAAACCCGGCTCGCGTTTTGCTGGAAAATTGCGTGATTTCATCAATTATTTGAAGGACCTCGACAAGGCTGATGAAGATTGGGTGATCGTCTCACGACAGTCCGCCCGTTTGCGTGATTTATGGCAGGCGCAAACCTACCTTGAAAAACCACCGTCCGAAGCGCATACCCCATCAAAATTTATTGAAGGTACCCTTGCCGGCGGCTGGATACTGGAAACACCGGGGAAGAGGCGGACACACCTCCTCACGGATGGTGAAATTTTTGGCTGGTCACGACCGCAGCCTCGTAGACGTTATCGACCAACAGCTGAAGCACCTGAATCCATATATGAAGACCTGCACCCTGGTGATTGGGTGGTTCATGTCGATCATGGTGTTGGGAAATACATTGGGCTGGTTCAACATTCTCAGGATGATGTGCAGCAGGAATATCTTTGTGTTGAATACGCTGACCAGGATCAATTATTTGTGCCGATCCATCATGCAGACCGATTAACACGTTACGTTGGTGCTGACGGGCATACCCCTTCTATTTCACGATTGGGTGGCGGGGGCTGGCAAGCCACCAAACAAAAGGTTCGTGAAGCCGTTCAGGAGATTGCCGGCGAAATGTTGGAATTGTATGCCAGGCGACAGGTGGCTGAGGGCTTTGCCTTCAGTCCAGACACCCCCTGGCAGCGCGAGCTGGAAGCAAGTTTTCCGTATATTGAGACGGAAGATCAGCTGCAAGCTTTAGCAGAAATCAAGGAGGATATGGAAGCAGCGCGACCCATGGACCGCCTGTTGTGTGGTGATGTCGGCTACGGCAAGACCGAGGTGACGCTTCGGGCAGCATTTAAAGCGGTGATGGATGGTAAACAAGTGGCGGTGCTGGTTCCTACCACCGTATTGGCGCAGCAGCACTACGATACCTTCCGTGATCGACTTTCAACCTTCCCGGTAGAAGTGGAAATGCTCTCGCGGTTCCGTACCCAACGGCAGCAAAACCGGATTGTCAAAGACCTGCAAAAAGGAAAGGTCGATATTATCATTGGTACGCACCGTTTGCTTTCCCAGGATGTTTCATTTAAAGAACTTGGACTGGTGGTGATTGATGAGGAGCAGCGATTTGGCGTAGCCCATAAGGAACACCTGAAAAAATTGCGCACCTCTGTCGATGTGCTTACGCTGACGGCAACCCCGATCCCCAGAACCCTTTATATGGCGCTGACGGGTGTTCGGGATATTTCTACCATCAATTCTCCACCAGAAGAACGTCTTCCGATTGTGACACATATTGGTCCTTACGATACCAAGCTTATCAGGCAGGCAGTGGTGCGAGAACTGGAACGCGGTGGGCAGATTTTCTTTGTCCATAACCGGGTGCAAACGATCAATGCCATGCGCAGTCAACTTGAAAAGCTAGTACCGGAAGCCAGAATTGGGATTGCCCACGGCCAAATGAATGAGAATCGCTTGGCGGATGTTATGCACCAATTCACAAAAGGTGAAATTGATGTTTTATTATGCACTTCGATCATCGAATCGGGTTTGGATATTCCTAATGCCAACACCCTGATTGTGGATCGAGCGGATACATTTGGATTGGCACAGCTTTACCAGCTTCGGGGTCGTGTGGGACGGGGCGCTCAGCGTGCTTATGCCTATCTCTTCAGGCACAGGATTAAACCGCCCTCACCCGAAGGGCAGGAGCGGATGGAGGTTCTAGCAGAGAATACTGAATTGGGCTCCGGCTATACAATTGCCATGCGTGATTTAGAGATGCGTGGTGCCGGTGAGATGTTGGGTACACGTCAATCGGGTTATATTGCCGCCGTTGGGTTCCATCTCTACACGCAGCTGCTTGCACAGGCCGTTAAACAATTTCGGCTGGCAACGGGCACGCGTGGACTCGAGGACAGCACTATTTTGGACGCATCCCTTACCATTCCAGCGTCTGTCAACCTGCCCTTGTCCATTGGGATTCCAACCTCATACATCCCTGACCAAGCATTACGACTTAAACTTTACAGGCGCTTGGCAGACATTAAAGATGAAGCTGCGCTTACAACACTTGAAATGGAATTTGAGGATCGTTTCGGTCCTTTACCTGAACCGGTGCGGAACTTAATTTATCAAATTAAGGTTAAATTGTTAGCAGCTTTGGCTGGATTGACCTCCGTCGGATTCGAAGGACGTCAAATTGTGCTAAAATATCCTGCATTGCCGGAAGGCATTAATTCTCGTGATTTGCCTGAAATTGGCGGTTCGGTCAGGGTGGGGAAAAATGCCTATCGCATATATTTTTCCGATCCGCAGAAAGAGCCCTGGCAGGCAGTGTTGATCGAAACGCTGTTAAAAATTCGGGCTTTAAATAATCAATGAAGGCGCTTGCGTAATTATTTCCTTGTGTTATACTGCAAAATACAAGTAGGAAATATCGATAGGTTGAAAGAAAATCGGGACGAAGTTTTTACCATCTATGAAAAAATTCTTAAAGAAATATCAGACCTGGTTTTTTCCTGGGGCTATCCTCCTGATGCTTGTAGGTGTGTTCCTGGCCTGGTCTGGATTAAATCGTCCGATTAAGATAATTTTGGATGGCGAAGAGACCGTGGTTCGTACATCTTCATTGTCTATTCCAGGCATTTTTAGGTCGGCAGGCATAAATCCAGACGATGAAGACCGTGTGTTGACGAATACGGATGGTTCAATCTTAGGCGTAAATACCATCTTTGTTGAACGCGCCAGGGAGATTTGGATTAAAACGCCAAATGATGAAGTTGTTCAGGTGACAACCGAAACAATGCCAGCAAACCTGCTTCAATCGCTTGGGATTGATTTGTATCCAGATGACCAGGTTCTGGTCAACGGTGTCGTGGTAGATCCCTACCTGCCAATGGGGGAGGATGAACCTATTTTGATGCAATACCGCCCAGCGGAAGCATTGACGGTAATTATGGATGGTGAGGAGCATCTTATCTATACAAACGAAATCACACTGGGGGCAGCTTTGGAAGAAGAAGCAATTAGTCTTGCGCCTGAGGATTGGATTTCAGAACCTTTAACAACGCCAGTAAATGACATTGGCGAAGTAACGATCCGACGTGCCAAACCGATTAAAGTTCAGGTTGATAACACAAGCGTTGACGGTCTCACATCGGCTGAAACAGTTGGTGATGTCCTTAAGGACATTGGACAACCTTTGCAGAACCTGGACTACAGCATCCCCCCTGCGGATGCACCCGTACCTGAGGATCGGCAAATTGGAATTGTCAGAGTAAATGAAGATTTAATGTTGACGATGGATGAAACGCCCTTTGAGAATGAAAGGGTGGAAGATCCCAATGCAATGCTGGACACCATATCTGTCGTCGAGCCAGGTCAGATGGGCATCTATGCGACAAGGGAGCGCATTCGATATGAGGATGGTGAGGAAGTATGGCGCAGTCCAACCGAAAGTTGGCAAGCTAGCCAGGCAAAGGATGGTGTGTTGGGTTATGGCACCAGAGTTGAAGTTCGTACGGAGGTTGTCGACGGCCAGACAATCGAATACTGGCGTAAAATAACGGTTTATGCAACCTCCTATTCTCCTTGCCGAAGTGGGATTGATGGATGTTCCTATGGCACAGCAACGGGTATTTTGCCAGTACAAAAGGGGGTAGTGGCTGTCACACCACGTTGGCTTTCGGTACCAAATGGCTACGGTATGTGGGGTCAATCGGTGTACATCCCGGGGTACGGTCGGGCTGTGATTGCTGATTCTGGGGGCGGCATACCTGGAACACCCTGGATTGATCTTGCCTATTCTGATGAGGAGTATGTATCCTGGAACCGATGGACAACCATGTATTTTTTAACCCCGGTTCCTGACTATGTAGCACCAATAATTATGCCATGACCCTCAATCCCCTGCATATCCCTGACTTATTAAGACGTCACAATCTGAGCCCACAGAAATCCTTGGGACAGAATTTTCTAGCCGATCATAATGCATTAATAAAAATTGTCCAGGATGCTGGTGTGAGTCAGGATGACAAGGTCCTGGAAATTGGTGCAGGTGTTGGGAACCTCACCCGCATCTTAGCTGCCCAGTCTAAACAGGTAATTGCAGTCGAGATTGACCAGAATTTATTCCCTATCCTTGAGGAAGTCACCCATGCCTTTGAGAATATTGACCTCGTTCAGGGTGACATTTTAGCATTATCACTGGAGACACTCTTCAATGAGGATGGCTACCTGGTTGTCGCAAATATTCCGTATTACATTACCTCGGCGGTCATTCGGCACTTGCTTGAGGCAGAAGTCAAGCCAGCGCGGATGGTATTAACCATACAGCGTGAAGTAGCAGAGCGCATCATTAATAAGGATGGAAAAATGAGCTTGCTCTCATTGTCTGTACAAGTTTACGGCAAAGCCCGGATTGGCAGTCATATCCCAGCAAGATGTTTTTACCCGGAACCCAATGTTGATTCAGCTGTTTTGTTGATCGATGTTTACCGAGAGCCGAAATTGTCACCTGAAGGTATCCAGGAGTTGTTCAAGCTTGCCCACGCCGCTTTCAATCAAAAAAGGAAAATGCTGCGCAGTTCTTTGAGCCCATTATTGGGGCATGACAAAGCGGCTGCCGCTTTATTGCTGGACCAAGCCGGAATTGACTCGCGCTCAAGGCCTGAAACCCTTTCTCTGGAAGATTGGATCAGCCTGGTTGAAGTACTTGATGAAATGGAATCTAACTCAAGCAGTTCGTGAAAGATAATTATTTCGAATTTTGAGAAAAATTCTGGATTTTTCCCGATGATTCAGAAGTAATCAATGCGATAGTATGGAAAAATTTTACCCCGGATGGAAACTTGAAAAAACGAGTCTGCCTCCCGGGGTTGTTATGTATTGCTGTTGAAGCCAAACAAAAATGAAATTTAATTCTTATGCCCTGATTTCCTTGCGTTGAAATGAAATATAACTCAATGCAAATATGAGGATTGTGGTAGCGATCAATCCTGTCAAGTATGGCCAAATCATCAGGAAACTATGTTCAACGGATAGTGGAGAACCCATGATTGCTCCTTCTAACTCAAAGGGCAAAATCAAACCCAGCGTTCGGATTGTCGGGTTTAAAATCCCCAAAGTTGCTTCTACAAAAAGTGTGTTTGGTGACAATCGGCTGAGCATCATCTCAAATTTTGCTCGAGCAATGATTTCTTCTACAACCCCAAATTGGATGGGTCTCAGGCCCTGTGCAATCAGGCTGACTAGAATTTCCCAAAAGGCAATGAAGAATAACCAAACGCCTATTGAAGCAAGTGCAGCAGTGGCGGATTGTTGGAATATTGTTGAAAACAACAGACCTAATGAAAGCCAAAAACCACCATAGACAATGGTCAGGGCTAGAAATATTAAAATTCTTGCGGTTTCCTGTCCGCTGGGTGGAACCCCCAGGCCGATCAGTCCTATGCCAAAGATGAGTAGCCAGATTGCAGCAAGCACCAGGGCAAGGGTAAAAAATGTGCCAAGGAATTTTCCGAAAAGCAATGCGTCTCGATAGATTGGCTGGGATAAAACTCTGGAAATTGTCCGGCGATTAAACTCGCCGTTGACAGAATCGAAAGCAAGAGCAATGGCTACTAATGGAACCAGAAACCCCATAAAACCCGCAAATGACGGCAGGGGTTCACGGGCTGTTGTGAATAATTGTAAGAATAGAAATTGATCGTTAGAGCTTGAGATTTGTTGCAAAGCGGTATAGCCAGTTCCAACTGCTGTTAAAACGATCAATATCTCAAGAATTTGCATTCTGGCGCTGGTGAGATGATCGCTCATCTCTTTACCGATGACAGCCCACAAGCCTTTCCATGGTGAACCTTGTCTTTTCTTATGAAACGTTTCTTTGATCATCATTTACCTCCTTGAAATAGGCATTGTAGATGTCGTCTAAATTAAAACTATCCAGACCTAATGAATATAAGCTTCCACCGGCATTAACGATAGCCCTGGCAGCTTCTGATCGCAAATCATGTGTGGCAACTAACGAATAAGTATCGGGTGAAACAAAATTGACATCAATCACGCCGGGTAAATTTTTCAAAAGCTCCCGATAGTTTTGGTTGGATCCGTTGGCATTTAGGTGGATGTGGAAAGCGCCGCCAAATATCTTGCTTGCTAATTCGCTCACAGACCCTTCGAGAACCATTTTCCCCTGATGAAATAAACCGACCCGATCACATACTCTTTGGACCTGGTCAAGCAGATGTGAGCTCAAAAGAATTGTAATTCCTGCATCACCCAATTGGCGGATTAATTTTAAGAAATCCCTTGCAGATTCTGGATCCAACCCTTGGGTTGGTTCATCCATGAAGATCAGTTCGGGTTTCTTTATCAAGACATCAGCAACACTTAATCGTTGACGCATGCCGCGTGAAAAAGTCCGTACAAATTTATTAGCAACAGCACTGAGGTTTACTGTTTCGAGGGCATCATCAATGCGTTCTTGGATCTGATCGCCCTTGATGCCGTTCAATTTTGCAATGTAAGCTAAATTTTGACGGGCTGTAAGGTCTTCATAAAACCCGACCTGTTCGGGGATGTAGCCAGCTTTTGACTTAACACGCAGAGGTTGCCGAGTTGGATCGTGTCCCAGAACATTTACCTTACCTGAGGTGGGTTCTGTTAGGCCTAACAACATCAAGATGGTCGTTGTTTTGCCTGCACCATTGGGACCCAACAATCCAAATATCTCTCCCCTGTGAACCTTTAAATTGAGGTCATTAACTGCTGTGAAGCCATTATATTTTTTTGTGAGTTTTTCCGTTAAAATGGCTGTATCATTCATCGTTTCCCTCCTGGATTTTATCGCCGACCGAATCGCATAACTGCAATAGCGACAACGCCTACAGCAACGGCTATTAATGCAACGCCGGCAATTCCCCATAACGTGGAAGTGGTTAATGTGATTCTGAATTCCGCTGTTTCATTTACTCCGTCAATGGGTTTTGCCTTGAAAGTTGTTACATAATCACCAGCAATTGCTTTTTCTGATGGGGTGATGTTTGCTGTGACTTCTATTTGTTCACCTGCGGGAATTTCTTCTATGGATTCAGGTTCAAAGGAAATAGTCCACCCAGATGGTGCAGAAGCACTCAATTCCACACCCTGTGCTGGTGCTGTACCTGTGTTCTTTACAATAAGTTGAAGCGGGGTCATCTTTCCACTAGTGATCTTTGCGGAGAGACGTCCATCCACACCAGAAACCTGGATATTTTGCTGGCCGGTAATGACAGCTGTTAAAACAAGTTCAGCTTGCAATTCGCCACCATTTGCATAAACAGTAAATGGGTATTCTCCTGCAGGTATATCGGTAATGGGTTCCAATTCAATGCTTATTGTTTTTGAGCGGTTCGCTTCTAAAAGAAAACTTGAGACCTCATTGCCTGATAAGGAAAATTTAGGAAGAAATCCCATTGGTGCATCAGCAGACAAATTGATTGTAAGGTCTTTATCCCCATTATTATTTAGCGTTGTGCTGAAGCGGAATGTTGTGTCGGGGGAACCCTTGAGTGTTGGTAAATCCGTCTTAAAATCAAGGCTGGCTGGAACTTTTTCCTCAACATAAATTACCAGGTCTAATTCTGTTGATGTCTGATCTCCTTCGCCTCTGACAACAAATTTATATTCTCCCGTTTCTAAATTTTCAGGAGGGGTTAATTGTAAATCCACCGAAACGTTCGAATTTGGATTCACAAAAACAGATGTAATTAAGTTCCCACCTCCTCGGAAGTTCGATTCCCAACCTTCTGGCATATCTTTCATTTCCAAATCAACGGTTTGTGATGAGCCGATGACACTGACATCCAGATCGAATTTAATTGTCTCACCAAGTTCGACTATTTGGCTTGGGTATGTCGTGGTAATCAAAAGCCCTTGTTCATTTTCCTGGGCAAAAACCGTGGTTTGTGAAGAAAAAAAAGAAATGCATAAAATTATCAAAGTGCCGATTTTGAAGCTAATACCTTTCATGATCATCCTCCTTTAAATTGATTGAATTTAAGCTTTAGATTTGCCATGAGCTTAATTTAATCTTTGGAAGATGCTCAGGCAAACCTGAAAATCATCCTGATTTATTTAATTGTGTTTTTAAATATAATCTTAGCTTTGTTGATGCTTTTCCGTATAAGATTTTAATAAGCTATTGTTAGAATTTTGTTATAAATCACTAAGATCTTTGAAAGGTTTTGAATGACTGATATTGCAATAAAGATAGAGAATGTTCACAAATTTAATGGTAAGGTGCATGCCCTGAGGGGATTGAACCTGGAGGTTGGTCAGGGCGAAAATTTTGGTTTTCTTGGCCCTAGTGGCGCAGGGAAAACCACTACTATTCGCTGCATGCTGGACTTGCTTCGGCCAAGCAGCGGTGCGATCAGGGTGTTCGACATTGATCCCCAGCGCGCTCCCCAGGCTGTGAAAGAAAAGGTCGGCTATTTGCATGGTGACTTGAAATTGGAATGGGATTTCACTTCCCGTGATTTTTTCAAGCACATTCGCAAATTGCGAGGTTCAAAACGAGCGTGGAAAGTTATTCTCAACCTGGATGAAAGGCTTGATTTGGATTTAGACAAGAAAATCAAGGCCCTTTCCCAGGGGAACAAGCAATAGGTCGGGTTGATCCAGTGTATTCTAAGCAATGTGCCGTTATTCTTGCTGGATGAGCCCACTCTGGGATTGGACCCATTGATGAGGCAGGAGATCCTCAACATCATTCGCGAACAAAAGGAAGAGGGGAAGACAGTGTTCTTTTCATCCCACAATGTTTCTGAGATACAAAAAGTTGCAGATCGTGTTGGGATCATCCGTAAAGGGCGCTGTAGAAATTGCAAACACAGCTGACTTGATTGGCCGCTCATTAACCCGCGCAACAGTCCAGTTCGATGAAGAGATTTCTCGGGAGGCGTTTGAAGGCGTATCCAACGTGGATGTCCTGAGAGTGAACGATAACAACCGCGCATACACCCTTCAAATCAGGGGAGAGATGAACGGTTTGATGAATATCCTGTTTTGGATTTAGAGATTACCAAATCTTCACTGGAAGAGGTCTTTCTTAATTATTACGAAGATAATGGAAGTGAGGAATAGGCATGTTTGCAATTTTAAAGCGAAGGCTTTTCAAGAACTGGTTGATGATTTTGGGTTGGGGGATAGGCTTGGGTGTTTTAGGTTATTATTTATTCGACATCTACAACACATTCTTTCAACGTGATGTTGATTTGATGCAATTATTTAATGCTTTTCCTGAGGATTTAATGGCTTTTTTCGGCGGCGATGTGGATTTGTTCACCCCGAGCGGCTTTTTACAGCTGGAATTCTTTTCTTATATGCCAATTGTCCTTGGGATTATGGTCATATCAGCCGCTGCCAGTTTGATCAGCAAAGATGAGGAAGAAGGTGTTTTAGAATTAATTGTGGCACAACCTATATCCCGTACAAAAGTTTTTTCTGGTCGATTGATCGCATTAATTTTGAGTGTTGTTTTGATACTGACGATCACCTGGGTTGGTTTTGCATTGGGTGCCCATCTGAACGATTATGATCTGAGTCAAGTCGAACTAATGAGGCCTTTTATTTCCCTGTTTGCAATTCTGTTGGTTTTCTTAAGCCTGATATTACCGCTTTCAATGATTTTACCCAGCAGCAGTTCTGTCAGCATGATTTCAGGCTTTTTATTGATTGCCAGTTATTTTATTTCATCATTGGTAAATATTGATGAGAAAACAGAAGGGCTCAATCGTTTTTCGCCGTTGAAATATTACCAGGTGGGCGCTGCCGTGGAAAGCCTGATACCGGGAATTTGGTGCCCCTGTTTGGTTTTTCCCTGATCTTTATTGTGTTTGCACTATTTTTATTCATCAAACGCGATTTCCGCTTTGGCGGAAGCGGTGGCTTCAGGCTGGTTTTTCCCAAAAAAAGGGAATCGGAGCAGTAAAGACTGCATTAGATTTTTCTTAGTTTCTCTAAAAAGACGGTTCCTATGGGCCGTTTTTTTTGTGGGATGTGTGTTGGTAAGTGAATGTGCGGTTTTCTGCGATATTACGGAAAA
>JAXHUT010000152.1:0-2974 GCA_034189405.1 Chloroflexota bacterium | reverse complement strand
AACATGAATCTCCAAGGAAACCCTCACCCTGCCCTCTCAGCTTGGCTACACTACTAAGGGAGAGGGTTCTTAATATCTGATTTTATTGAACCTAAAAGTCACCCAATTATTACACCCATGTCAGATCCGCCATGAAATGCCGCAGTAGTTCCGGCTGCCAGGTGATCTCAAGTCCGCGGATCGACTCTGTGTCTTTCATCACGTCTTTGGCGACCTGGCCAACGTAATCCAGGTGGCTGCGGGTGTAGACGCGCCTGGGGATGGCGAAGCGCAGCAGCTCGTTGGGGGCGTAGACCGGCTCGCCGGTGGTGGGGTCGTTATGCCCGAACATCAGGCTGCCGATCTCCACGGTGCGCACACCGCCTTCGATGTAAAGCATGTTTGCTAGTGCCACACCAGGGAACTGGGATGGGGGGATGTGGGGCAGGGTCACCCTGGCGTCTACATAGACCGCGTGCCCGCCCGTCGGCTGATAGACCGCCATGCCAGCCGCTTCAAGAACCTCGCCGAGATAACGAGTGTGGCGCTCACGGTAGCGCAGATAATCCGGCTCGATCCCTTCGTACAGCCCTTGGGCGACAGCTTCGAGATCGCGCCCGGCAAGCCCGCCGTAGGTGATGAAGCCCTCGTGGATGATCAGCTTTTGGGCGATCCTGAGTTTCAGATCCTCATCCCTAAGCCCGATGAAGCCGCCGATGTTGACGATGGCGTCCTTCTTGGCGCTCATGGTGCAGCCGTCGGCATAGGAGAACATCTCTCGGACGATTTCAGGGATGGATTTTTTCGCATAGTCATCGTCACGCTGCTTGATGAACCAGGCGTTTTCGGCAAAGCGGCAGGCGTCGATGAAGAAGGGAATGCCGTATTTGTGATAAATCTCCCCGGTCTGACGGATATTGTCCATAGAAACCGGCTGACCGGCGGCGGAGTTGTTGGTGATGGTGATCATCCCCAGGGGGATGTTCTCCGGGCTAACTTGATTGATGAAGGCTTCCAATTTTTCAAGGTCCATATTCCCCTTGAAGGGCAGGTCGACGGAAGAGTCAGCCGCTTCCGGGACGACGAAGTCCAACGGGTGAGCACCGATCTCGATGATATTTGCCTGGGTGGTATCGAAGTGACGGTTGTTGGGGACGTACTGCCCGGGTTTGACCAGGGTGCCGATCAGCATGCCTTCCGCAGCACGCCCCTGGTGGGTGGGCAGCACGTGGGGGAAACCGAGAATCTCCTGAACGGCTTTTTCGAATTTTATGAAGCTTTTCGCGCCGGCGTAGGATTCGTCGCCGAGCATCATGGCGGACCATTGCTGGTCACTCATGGCGTTGGTGCCGCTGTCGGTGAGCAAGTCGATGAACACGTCTTCCGCCGGGACTTTGAAGAGGTTGTTATGCGCTTTCTTTAATATCTCAACCCGCTGGGATTTTGTAGTCATCTTGATGGGCTCTACGACTTTGATGCGAAAAGGTTCTAGAAACGGTACGGTCATCTTCCCTATCCTTTCAGTCCATTGGTTTTTTGTGTGTTTCAAGACTTGAATCTTGATGCGTTTATGTTATCATAATTTGGCGATGTGGAAGGGGGATTAAAGCCCGGGAGAATCTCACCTTTGAGACTATTAAATTTATCCTTCAACAAGGGCGGTGCAACGGTTGAGGATGTCGATCTGATGCTGCGATTGCGGCTGTGAAAATGATTGAGGAATGTCAGCGGGCTGTGTTTGGTAATGCGTCGGATAGAGATTAGAAAGTTTTAGCAATTTAGTTCGTTGGGATCAACGCGAAGGTAAAATCCTCGTTGGAGAAAGCATTTGTCGCTGGATGGCAATTTAGACTTCATCGGTAATTTTATAAATAGCATCCTCTTTTCTAACAGGTTCAATGACCAATACCGCCACCTCGTCCCCGGGACCGACGGAAAGCATTTTTTTATGCTCTATCTCCATTGATGTGACATTTTGAATAAAATCTGTTGTGTGCCCTAAAAAGTGGATCCTGTCCCCAAGTTCTAATTTGTCTGTGAGAGAAAGAACGGCAACACTGATCCGATTATAAAAGTGCGTGACCTGACCGATTCGGGTTTCCATAACAACACCTCCTCTTTATACAATAACATAAACGATAAAGATTTTGCAATAGTTAAAAGTGTGCGTTAGGCCAGGAATTATAGTTATTGTAAATAATGAAGGTTTAGAGTGTTGAAAAACAAATAACAGCCTTGATAGCTGGTAGTTCGTAGATCAAAGCTCAAAGCTGAAAGGAGGTTGATTATAGCTGATAGTTGATAGCTTATAGCTAAAATCACAAAGCTGAAAAAGCTGTTAGCTCGTAGCTGGTAGTTCATCGCAATGGACAAAGGCCATAAGGTTAGACAATATTGAAATTAAAATCCATGTCCTGATAGCTCGTAGGGCAGGATCACACCCCACACTACAAAAATGATGCGAGGAACTCGTTTCGGGCTTACCTTCATTGACCGTTATTTTATCAAATCATGTTCGGGAGGGTGGGTTGGGTAAAAAACAATCGTTGTTGTGACCTTTATAACACAAAACCACATGGAAAAATATGCAGCTCGTTTGCCAACCCACCGCCAATCCGTGATTTTGTTAATGGCGTGTTGGTTATGGAAATGCCATACGGATAAGAACAAGGTGCATTACCAGGCATTTTGATCATGAATTTCTCTTGCCAACCTGGAGCGAAGCGGAACACCTTCAGGTGTAGGAGCGAAGCGGAACACCTTCAGGTGTAGGAGCGAAGCGGAACACCTTCAGGGCATACCTAAAAAAAACGGCTTTAGGACAGTAAAAAGTGGGGGAAACCTTCTTAAAACGATTTTCAACACTCTCAATTAGGAGAGTGTTGAAAAACAGATAACAGCCTTTTGTGAAAATTTTTCTGATGATTATAAAGCTAATGGGTTTGGAGGTAAGGCAAGTCTTAAGTCACAACTAGCTTTTTGTCACAACTAACTT
>JAXHUT010000151.1:0-3102 GCA_034189405.1 Chloroflexota bacterium | reverse complement strand
ATCCAGATCGTTGGATAGACCATGTGCGCCGGCATATAAGACGACAAAGTTTTCACCCAGGCTGTGTTCTGCTCTGAAAGCCTTACCATCTAAATGAGGGTTGAACATGTCCGGGTCGGCGCCATTGGGTATCAGTGAAACCTTTCTTGCGCCCCTGGCTTCAACATGGTCAATAAACCCGGGCGAGTTGACGATCACATGATCAGCATGTTTGTAAAGGAACTTTTCCAGCCACTCTGACAGCCGAATTAAGGGCTTATTCTTCAAGACCCCAACCGCAACGGCGAAGGCTGGCCACAGATCCCGTATTTCAAGTAAAAATGGTATCCCTTTGAGACGGGCAAGCAGCCAGGCGGTCGGCCCCTGGAAAATAGGGGGCGACGTACCCCAAACTAGATCCACTTTTTTAACAAACAATCCATTGATGAGGGATGAAATCATGAAGCTGAAAAAGCTGAGCACACGCCAGATAAAGGAGCGATGTAACGCGGGCAGGGTAAAGCTTCTGATAATCGTCACACCCAGGTCATCAATTTGTATGCGGGCTTTTTCCTCATCACTTGTTCCCGTCAGGTAACTGACCGGGCTGGCGATGATGGTCACCTTGTGACCCTGTCGGGTCAGGTGTCTTGCCAGTTCATGATGGCGGGTGCCGCCGGGTTCATCCAGTGCCGCAAAGGCCTGGTGGATCAGCAGGATGTGCATATTGTTAACATTTTACTCGATTCTATAAAGCCGTGTAAAAGCTAATCGATACAACCTAAGCTGAAGCGTGATTATTTAATAATAGGAGTTAATTGAAAAAAGGATTACTCAAACTGAAATTTAGATTGGAAACGGATCGGCAAAGCCCCTGAGCTTTCTGCTTTTACCATCAAGGCGGGTTGCTTAAGGCCATAAGCTGTGGACTGCCACCCCCAGGTCAGGTGTTTTTCAAGATCGCCAAGCAGACGCTCGCCCGCTCTGAAAAGACTGATTTTTACGACGCCTTCGATTTGAAGCCAAAAGGAAAATTTAGGATTTGTGAGTCTTAATTGGTTTCCTGCTTCTAAAGTCCATTTCCAATCAGGTAGAAGCCAGCTTAATTGGGCTTTATGGATTTTGTCATCTGCCTTATTGGTGGGCAGGATCAGATCTTCAACAACCCAGCCTTGATCCCTTGTTTTTAATGTGCGCTGGTGACGAACCCCCAGTTTGCGAAACCCGTCATGTTCCGCAGTTACCCGCTTAATTTGCCCAAGATCATCAATTTCATGCGCGATTATTTCCGCTTGCGCCCAATCCAGCCAAAGGAATTTTCCGGCACGGGACATCTGGTCCTGATCGTCAAAAATCAGGGTATTGTGAACCCGGGCGGTGACCAGGGCATTGTCCCAGGGTGGGGCTGCGTTGTATTGATAAGTCCCGGGGTCCATTGCAATATTCACGCCCTGCCACCAGAGATCAACGTGGAGCTGATCTGCATGGGAGGGGCGGTCTGTGAAGTTTGCTGTGTGAATGAATGCACGCCCGTTTTTTTGGTCCAGTCGGAGCATATCGGGCGCCTGGGCTTGTTTTTGATCGCCTGGCTTTTCTGAATGGATCTCAAACCAACCTGCCATTTCCGCAAGCTCTGGCTGCTGATAAATATCCATGTTGAGGAAGGTTTTGGCAGCCGCATCAAGGACGGGTCGAAAATCTTCATGAGGTAATTGTGTCAGTGGGAATAGATATGCGCTGTCGTTGGCACCCAGGTTCGGTGTAAGACCGGTATCGGGGTCTGTTAAAGCCCACAGCCAGCGCACAGCAGCTTTCACGCGGTCTAGAGTCGTTGAAGGCCATGGCTTTTTTGAGATGCGCATTAAGTGATCGAGATATACTGCCAGCTGGAGCATCAGCCGGTGATAATTGGTGCTGTGCTGGACATAGGTGCCAAATTCATCGATTTGGTTTTGCAGTGCCCAATTAACCCAACGCCAACCCAATTGGCGCCATTTTTCAGCCTGGGGATGATCTGCAAAGTACAACCCAGCCGTTAAAAGCCCGGCTGCTTCTGAAAGCAAGTGATTATTATTTTGGGCGCGCGCATAAACCAAAGTGGGGGGGATGCGCTGTGCGTGTTCAATGATAGCCTGCCAGAGCCGCCTGCGATTTTCGGGTGTAGAAGCAGGAGATTTTGCGAAGACACGATCGCAAAAGACAAGGACCATCAATCGAACGGCAACCTCCTGGGCGGACTGCCATTGACGTCCCAGGTTGGGGGGATGCGCTTCTAAAAAAGTAAGGGTTTTCTCCCAAAAGTCCTGCGCATATTGATCATTGCCACTGAATGCATACGCCCTGGCTAAGGTCATCCCCCACCCAAAACGCCCCGGCTCCCAGATAAATTTAATATCCTTTTCAGGTGGGATCCTTTCAAGTTCCGACCAGTGTTTTTGTGATGCACCAATGTGCAGGTCGAGAGCCACCCGGTGTGCACCAAAAAGATGGATGATGTTCTTCCTGACAAGATCCGCCTCTTCAAGCAATTGATCGCGATGTGTACCGGTAATTTTGGGAAAAGCCGAATAAGGTGGCAGGCTTGGTGCGCCCTCAAAAACAGTCATTTTGCTTGGCGTCAGCCTGTGGAAGCGACCTGTGGTTAAGCCGATCCGGTAAAGTGTGTAATACCAAAGCTTGGGCAGCCCCAGGTCACGGATGGATTTAATGGCTTTTTTCAACGGATTCATAAGGATCGTGGTTGCTTAATTATTGCGGTGCCCGTTCACAATAATTGAAGATAAGAACAGAAATGAAAAGGGCAAAGGATATTAATTGGCTGTAATTTCTACGCTTTCACCGCTTCGCAAGGATTCGACGGCAGCAAAGGCAGCCTGGGAGACACCCAATAGCTGATCGTAAGGGATCGGCGGCATTTTTTCTTCCAGTAAAGCATTTCTGAAAGCAAGCCAGGCGTCTTTGTGGCCTTTATCCTGTGCCAGGGTGTGGCGTTTGACCTTCCGGCGTCCCTTTGTGACCAGTTCAAGCTTACGCCAATCATTTAATGCTGCAATGCGACCACTGCTGAACACTTCGATGAGTTCTTTTGGATAGGATTTATCACCGTTTGCAAGGTAGCTCACC
>JAXHUT010000150.1:0-5391 GCA_034189405.1 Chloroflexota bacterium | reverse complement strand
CTGCAGATGAGAAGCGACTCCTGGTTTATGGGGCTGGCGGTCATGGCCGATCCCTGGTTGCCCTGATCCGAGAATTAGGGGGCTACGAAATCATTGGCTTTCTCGACGACGGTTACGAAGCCGGGAAAGAAGTGTACGGCTTAAAGGTCCTGGGGGGCGCTGACCGTTTGCCAGGCATCGCAGAAGAAGGCATCCGAATGGCGGTCAATGGCGTTGGGGGCATCGGCGATTTGCAAATACGTCTGTCTGTTTTTGACAACCTGAGCAAAGCGGGGGTTTTCTGCCCGACGGTGATCCATCCAACCGCCTTCATTGAAGAAAGCGCCACCCTGGCGGACGGCGTCCAGGTTTTTCCCTTTGCTTATGTGGGCACGGAGGTCCATGTCGGTTTTGGCACCATCATCAACAACGGCGCGATTGTTTCGCATAACTGCCAGCTTGGGCAATACGTCAACCTTTCACCCGGTGCAACTCTGGCGGGGGGTGTGATTGTGGAAGAGGGCGCCCTGATTGGCATGCGGGCAACCGTCAACCTCTACTTGCATATAGGGCAAAGGGCAAGAATCGGCAACGGTGCCACAGTCAAAGCGGACGTGCCCGATGGCGGTGTGGTTCCCGCCGGTACTATCTGGCCGCCACGAAAGTAAAATCGATTTTAGATATTATTTACACACAGGAATTATGAAAGGCTAAGGCCATGGTATTTGGAAAGAAAAAAACACCTCAAACTTTCTCAACCGACGCACTTGTTGAGCGTGTGACAACGGTGCTGGGTCCGGGCATCAGCTGGAAGGGTGATTTGCGCGGTAAAGGCGGCGTTCGCATCGAAGGTGCCCTGGAAGGCGAAATCAGCATACGCGGTATGGTGATTGTCGGTGAAACCGGTCGTGTGACCAGTGAAATTATCAAAGCGGATTCCGTGGTTGTGGCTGGTGTTGTAAACGGGCAGATTCTTTCAGAAAAACTTGAAATACGTGCCACAGGCCGCGTTTATGGCGACGTCACTACAAAATCCTTTTCAACCGATGAAGGCGCTTTCTTAAGGGGCAAGGTCACCATGGAGGACGACGTGGACCTATCCGACCTGCCGTCCGATGCCAAAGAAAGTGAAGAAGAAACACCGGATGAAATCCAGCCGACGCAGGATGAGGCATAAGCCATGCGAATGACACGCTCTTTTGCTACAAGCTTGCGAGAAGACCCCTCCGAAGCTGAGATCCCCAGTCACAAACTACTGCTAAGGGCGGGATTTATCCGTCAACTTGGCGCGGGCATCTTCACCTACCTTCCCCTTGCACGCCGGGCGATGTCCCGCATTGAAAACATGATGCGTGAGGAGATCGACCAGATTGGCGGGCAGGAATTAACGATGCCCGTGGTTCACCCCGCAGACGTCTGGCAGGAGACAGGGCGCTGGTCCCAGATTGGGGATGAAATGGCGCGCTTCAAGGACCGCAGCGGGCACGACATGGTGCTGGCAATGACCCATGAGGAGGTCGTGACCGACCTTGCCCGCCGCGAGATCCAATCCTACCGGCATCTGCCGCAGTTGATTTACCAAATCCAAACCAAGTTTCGCGATGACCCCCGTCCCCGGGCGGGTTTGATCCGTGTGCGAGAGTTCACCATGCTGGATTCTTACAGCCTGGATAAGGATTGGGAAGGCCTGGATGAACAATACCAGGCGCACTTCCAGGCTTATTTCCGGATATTCAACCGCTGCGGTTTGCCGGTGCGTGCCGTCGGATCGGATACGGGCATGATGGGCGGAAAAGAAGCCCATGAATACATGTACCTGACTCCCGTTGGGGAAGATACCCTTATGTTCTGTGATTCCTGCGACTATGCTGCCAACCGCCAGGTAGCGGATTTTGGCAAACCAATGCCAGGGGATGAAGCCCTCAAACCCCTTGAAAAAGTCTCAACGCCGGGCGTCTCAACGATTACGGACCTGGCGGGCTTTCTGGACAACCCCCCATCACGCACAGCGAAAGCCGTGTTTTTTATGGCGGAAACAAGTAATGAAGACCTAAAGCCCCTGCTGGTGTTTGCCGTCCTGCGCGGCGATATGGCTCTTAATGAGACAAAACTTGTCAATGCCCTGGCTGCTTCCGGGAAAATGGATATCAAGAATTTACGTCCTGCAGCGGATACCGACATTCAGGCGGTTGGTGCAGTTCCGGGTTTTGCCTCGCCGATTGGCATCAAACAAGAGAATGTTTGGGTGGTTGTTGATGATTTACTGCCCCATTCCCCAAACCTGGTTGCTGGGGCAAATGAGGTTGATTTCCACCTGCGCAATACCAATCTTGGGAGGGATTACGACGCGGATATCGTGGCGGATATTGCCATGGCGGAAGATGGCGCGTCTTGCCCAAACTGTGATGGGCACCTGCAAGCAAAACGGGGTGTAGAAGTTGGCAACATCTTTAAGCTCGGCACGCGTTACACTGATGCCCTGGGCGCGACTTTTCTAGATAAAAACGGGAAGCCGCAGCCGATCATCATGGGTTCCTACGGTATTGGCGTCGGACGGCTTTTGGCATGCGTGGCGGAGGAATACCACGATGATGACGGCCTGATCTGGCCGGTGACCATTGCCCCTTATCCGATCCACCTGGTGGTATTGCCCAGCAAAGATAGCACGGCTGAGAAGGCGGGTGATCAACTCTACCATGCCTTATGCGAGGCTGATCTGGAGCCATTATATGATGATCGCGATGAGCGGGCTGGCGTCAAATTTAACGACGCCGACCTGATCGGGTTGCCATTGCGCATTACGGTTTCATCCCGCTCCCTGCAGAACGGCGGTTTTGAATTTAAGCGGCGAGATAAAGACGAAAAGCAGTTGATCTCAGCGGAAGATGCTGTGCTGGTTATTACCGAAATGCTTGATGAAATGGAACAGGAGATCAGAGAGCGGTTTGAATGGTAGAACTTTCATTGGGATAATAGTAGGGGCTCAGCTCGTCTTCGATTCCTCGACGACGTGCTGAGCCCCTACAAAACAATATTTACTACGAGCAAATCATCCGGGATATAGTGTTTATGGATAAACAACCTGACCGACATCGAAAAAACATTCGCTTAAAGGATTATGATTATTCAAGCGCAGGTTATTATTTTGTGACCATTGTCAGTAACAAACGAAAGAATATTTTTGGGAACATCATCGAAGGTGAAATCGAATTAAATCTCTTAGGAATG
The DNA here is from genome assembly GCA_034189405.1 of Chloroflexota bacterium. Lineage (GTDB taxonomy): Bacteria > Chloroflexota > Anaerolineae > Anaerolineales > Anaerolineaceae > Brevifilum. The sequence goes on along the minus strand of JAXHUT010000150.1, from coordinate 2,184 downwards.
ATAGTCAAAAAAACGTGGCGAGAAATTCCACAGCATTTCCCTTATATCGAGATTGACTCCTATGTTGTTATGCCAAACCATTTTCACGGAATTATCATAATTAATGAGGTAGGGGCGAGGCATGCCTCGCCCCTACAAACAAAAAGTTACCCATTGGGTGTGGTTGTAGGTTCTTTTAAGTCTGCAGTGACAAAGCGCATTCATGGCATGGGTCTAATGGATCAAAAAAGGATCTGGCAGCGGAATTATTACGAACATATCATCCGCGATGAGGATGATTACCAACAAATTGTAGATTATATTGCATCAAATCCCTTCAATTGGGAAAATGACCATGAAAATCCTGAAAACCTCTAACTATATGCAAAAATCTTGTTGAAACAATCATGCAAACCAAACTGGTTGAAGTTTTTCAAATCGGGGCTGAAAAAGGGGGCGTTTTAGACTTGCCTGAGGATGCTTGGCCGGCACCCGGTCAACACATAGCCTGCCAGCGTGCAAAGGGGGATTCAGACCCCCTCAATTCCCAGGTTTTTCAAGTGATTGGCGAAGAGGGTCATTTAAATGTAGCCTCTATCCCAGAAGACTGGCAGCCCGGTGACATCCTGACCGTCAGCACACCGCAGGGCCGTGGGTTTGTGCTGCCGCCAGATCTGCAACATGTCGCCTTATTGCCTTACCGGGTTTCACCCGGAAGAATCCTGTGCCTGATGAGAGAAGCTCTGAACATGGGCGCAGCGGTTTCTTTTTTTAGCGACACAGTCCCTCCTGTTGAAATTATGAATCGCCTGCCCGCCGCGGTAGAAGTCAGCCCGATTTCATCGTTGTTAGAAAACCTCGATTGGCCTGATTTCCTGGCTGTGGACCTTGAGCGAGGCGATCTACCCACATTTTCTACCCTTTTCGAACAAGTTGATCTCAAACTTAAAGGTCAGGTGCTGGTGCGCACCGCCATGCCCTGCCGGGGTGTGGGTGAATGTGGTGTTTGTGCCGTCAGAACGACAAAAGGATGGCAGCTGGCTTGTGCTGACGGGCCGGTATTCCCATTAAAGGATGTGCTGCATGTGGCTCAATGAGAATGCGCCCATTCATAAACACGACCTTGTCTTTTCAAAACCCTTCGTAAATAGCGCGGGACTATTGGGCTTCGCACCAGACCCGCATAAAATACCCTTTATTTCCAATTTAGGTGCCTTCATCACCCATCCCATCAGCCGAAAGCCGCGTTACCCCGCATCGAACCGGGCTTGCTTGCCCTACCCTGGTGGGTTTTTACTCCACACCGGATTGCCCAACCCCGGCATCAGTCGATCCGTTTCTCGCTATAAGCGCGCCTGGGCAGGAGCACCCCTGCCGGTGATCGTTCACCTACTGGCAGAAGACCCCGAATCACTAGCGGAGATGATCCGAAAATTAGAAGGTCTGGAAAATGTGATGGCGGTTGAACTCGGTCTGCCGCCGGATTGCGATTCAGAGGCGTTTCGCAAATTTATGCAGGCTTCTGTGGGTGAACTGCCCGTTATCCCATGTTTGAGCCCTGAACAAATCCCTGTGCTGAGAGAAACACTTCTTGAGCTTCGTCCAGCGGCAGTTCACCTTGTCGAACCGCGCGGCGTCCTGCCAAACGCAGAGGGCAATTTGCTCACCGGCCGTCTGTATGGCCCAGGCACATTCCCGACGATGCTGCATGCGTCACGTGAGCTTTTGGATGACGGTTTTCAGCTGATTGTGAACGGGGGAATTAGCAGTAAATTGCAAGCCGACACTTTCCTGAATGCTGGTGCAATCGCCCTCGGATTAGGGAGTACGCTCTGGCGCCTAAAGCCCGAGTTTTTGGTTTAAAATCAACAAATTAATATTTTTTCGCAATATCTTGCAAAATTTAATTATTTGTCTGACAATTGACAAGAGAAATATTTATCGTTAAACTAAATAAGCATTTCTTTTTAATTCTCACTACCCGGGTGGAGGTCTATGTCTACCTTATTAATAAAAAATATCGAGGTATTGGTCACCATGGACGACCAGCGTCGAGAGCTAAAAAATGCCGCGCTGTACATCAAAGATGGTTTTATCCAGGCAATCGGTGAAGAAAAGGACTTGCCCGGAAGTGCAGATCAGGTTCTGGACCTAAGAGGGCACATCGTTTTCCCCGGTTTGGTTAACACCCATCACCATTTTTAC
>JAXHUT010000015.1:0-3998 GCA_034189405.1 Chloroflexota bacterium | reverse complement strand
AGAAGCTGGTCAGGCTGACGGCCCATACATTGCGTGGTAATTGGCGAACTTTGGAGAGAAAGGTTTTTTTAGCCACAACGTCCTCACTTTCATAATCTGAATTTAATTAATTCTATCAGCTGTAGGATGAGTTGGGGGAATTATTTCTATCAGCTGACTTGTTGGGAAATTAGGTGTTGGGTAATTAGACGTTGGCTTCACAATGAACACTAGCCAAGGTAGGCTTCGCGATCTATGCGCTGAATAGTGCCAAATGTGATCCCAGATCCATGTGCTACTGCAATGATTTTTTCTAATATCTCTTCAAATATGTTCAGGTTGCTATTCTTTATGAGGCGATCTTGAAAGACGGACAATGTTGAATGATCAGGTGCTTTATGATCTATTCCCAATCCAACGAAATATTTTGCAGGTTGATTCTCGTTGACAAATGTTTCGACCGTTCGGTCGGAAAGATTATAAAATTTGGCTAGCAAACTCATTTTTTTAACATTTGTGTGGGATTGAAAGGTGGGCGCCCATATTCTCCGCTCCCAGCGTATAATTCGACCAATTTCTCTGTAAACTCATGCCACGGAATGAGAAGATTGAGTAAACGTAAGAAATGATCCTTGGGAATAATCTGATCATAGATGTAAATCCCAAAAAAGGACTGGTCTCGGGTGTCTACATAACGTTTCTTGGCCATCTCTACCTCGCTTATTGTGAGTTTCCTTAACTTTACAAAAACAAGGTTATAATGTTTTTCTCTAATTGAAGTAGAATAAGGTCTCAAACAAGATGCTGGCTCAATAACAAAAATAAAACCATTGGGATCTGAAACGTGGATAAGAAAAAAAAGCGTGCAATATCTTTAAAAAGCTTGCTCCGTCAATCGATGGTTATCAAAATAGCAATTTTTCTAGGTCGTGTTTTACCCCGCCAAACCGGACTGAAAATATCGTCCTGGATTGGTACCATCCTGGGACGTAATCAAAACCACCCAAGGGTTAAAGCGATCCGTGCCAATCAATATGTCATCCGCGATCAATCCTTAAGCCAGGAAGAACTGAAAGAAATTCCAAAAATTGTTTTTAGATCTGCAGCAAATTGTATATTCGATTATTTCTATTTCTTATCAAGACCTGATAGACTCCAGGGCGTGGTTAACTTCAGTCCAAAAGCAGAGGTGGCTTTTGATAGAATCCGGAAAAACCAGGCAACTGTGTTTGCCTGTCCGCATCTGAGCAACTTTGACTTGATCGGGTACGTATTAGCCCTTAACGAGCTTGAGGTACAGGTGCTGTCTTTTCCAGAACCGGTTTCTTCGTACAAGATGCAAAACCAGCTGCGAGAAAGCCTAGGTATCTTCGTGACCCCAATGACCTTGAGCGCTTTTCGCACAGCCAGAAAAAGGCTCCAAAATGGTGGCAGCATCCTGACAGGCCTGGACAGGCCACTGCCTAAAGATCACCAAAATAAGTACCAGCCGACATTTTTTGGCTACGAGGCAAACCTACCTGTGACCTACATACGGATGGCAAAAGAGGCGAACGCGCCTGTCATTGTTGCGGCAGCGACCTCCCGCCCAGGGGGTAGATACCAGCTTGAGGCCTCAGATCCAATCTGGATGGAATCTTTTAATGACCTTGAAACTGAAATCATTCAAAATACCAACCGGGTACTTAAAGAAGCTGAAACATTAATTAGGGAATATTCAAACCAATGGGCAATGTTCTATCCAATATGGCCAAAATTTTTAGGTGTTTAATTCTATTAAATGAAAGGTGAAAAATGACCAAAGTTGAAAATCATAAGAGAGAGAATGATATCCTTTTGGGGTTCCTCGAAAGGCCTGCCCTGAATTGGCTCGCAGCGCATATGCCCCCCTGGGTTACGCCGGATATTTTGACATGGTTGGGAATTCTTGCGTCCATACTGATCTTTATTAGCTATGCACTCACAAATGTTAGCAAATACTTCTTGATCCTAGCCAGCTTAGGCTTTGTATTAAATTGGTTTGGGGACAGTCTTGATGGCACGCTGGCGCGTTATAGACACATCGAAAGGCCGCGCTACGGCTTTTTAATTGATCATTACGTGGACGCCATCAGTTCGGTGTTGATTTTCGTCGGCTTGGGGCTTTCGCCCTATGTCGATTTAACTGTTGCCAGTATGGGTGCAATCGCTTACTTACTGGTGTCGATCATGGTGTATTTAATCACCTATGTCACCGGGGTATTTCAAATTACCAATGCCAAAATTGGGCCTACCGAGATCCGTCTTATAGCAATCATTTCAAATATAGGCATGTTGATTTTCGGTAACCCAAAGGTTAATTTGCCAGTTTTTGGACCCACCAACCTGTATACTTTAATCGTCGGTTTGGTCGCTTTGATTATGACGCTGTACTTCTTATTCAACACAAGCATTCAAGCCCGCAAACTAAAGATCCTTGATGAGAAACGCCTGGAGAGAAAACAAGAAAAACTAAAAGATGCTGCCGAAAGTAACGAGAGAAATGAACCCAGTTCGGCAGTAGGTGAGGTTTAAACCCCACAAATAATAAGTTTTGAACTACAGGCGACACGATCAAAATTCGATCATCATTAGAGATTTATATAAACATATGGTTAAAATACTCCACTTTGCAGATGCACACATCGACATGGCCAATTATGGCCGCCATGATCCGCAATCGGGGCTCCCCATGCGAGTGATGGATTTTCTTAAATCGTTGGATGAAATCGTTCAAACTGCGATTGATAAAAAAGTTGACCTGGTAATTTTCGCAGGTGACGCTTATAAGGACCGCTCACCTGCACCGACTTACCAGCGCGAATGGGGAAAACGCATCATGCAACTGTCGCGCGCTGGGATCCAAACCCTATTATTAACCGGCAACCACGATATATCCCCATCAACTGGGCGCGCCCATGCCATTCAGGAATTTGAGACCCTAGAAGTGCCCAATGTGAAAGTGCTTGATAAACCCCAATTCTTATCCGTTGATGACCTGGGCGGTTTACCAATTCAGGTTATCGCCCTGCCCTGGATATCACGGTCAGGGCTGATGGCTTCCCTCGAATTGGGCGGCACCAACCTCTCGGAAACCTATAAAATCCTTGGAGAACGGATCAGTGAGCTTGTTGAGAACTGGCTAAAAGCTGCCGACGCGGATGTGCCTGTTATCTTAACCGCACATGCCTCTGTTGAGGGCGCTAAATATGGTAATGAAAGAATGGTCATGTTGGGGAAAGATTTGGTCTTGCCGCCGGCTTTGGTTAAAGACAAAAGACTGGATTATGTCGCGCTGGGACATATACACAAGCCGCAAAATATCAATGAAGGCAATCACCCGCCTGTCATATATCCTGGGTCCATTGAGCGCGTCGATTTTGGTGAGGTAGGAGACAGGAAATATTTCATTCTTGCAGAGATCAGCAAAGGAAAAACCGATGTGATCTGGCAGGAATTGAAAAATATCCGCCCCTTTATTGATATCCACGTCACCCTTGAATCTGATCAGGGGATCAATCACAAATTGCAGGACGCGCTGCCGCCGCAGGAGACGATAAAGGATGCCATTATTCGGATGGTGGTTGTGTATCAACGAGAATGGGAAGTCCTAATAGACGAGACTGCTTTACGCGCCCTGACTGAACCCGCATTTGAATTTCATTTCGTCAAACGCCCCTTGATGCAGGCGCGGGTTCGGCTGCCAGAGGGACGCGCTGCAAGCAGCCTTGGTGTGGTCGAGCTATTAGATATCTACTGGGACGCCAGCAGCCAGGATATGGACAAAGAGAAAAAAGAAAAACTAAACCAGCTTGCAAGATCGATCATTGGTGATGTCAATAGCGGGGACTGAGACCAGGACATATGGAAATGATTCTTTATTATGACTTGCTTGACACCATAGGGGCTTTTTCGTATAATTCATACGCCTTCCTCGATAGCTCAATTGGCAGAGCGAGCGGCTGTTAACCGCTAGGTTCCTGGTTCGAGTCCAGGTCGAG
>JAXHUT010000149.1:0-2471 GCA_034189405.1 Chloroflexota bacterium | reverse complement strand
GACACTGCATCCCGATTGACCCTTTATATCTTTCATGGAAGCTGAAATCCCTGAACTACAATGCCCGCTTTATTGAACTGGCGTCTGAGATCAACACCAACATGCCGCGCTATACCCTCGGTAAGATCCAGGATGCGCTTAATCTTGCCAAGAAACCTTTGAACGGCAGCCGTGTTTTGGTTCTGGGTGTGGCTTATAAGCCTAATATTGACGATTTGCGCGAATCCCCAGCCTTGGATGTGATCCACCTGCTTCAAACAAAGGGTGCTGATGTTGGTTATCACGACCCCTATGTCCCGCATGTGGATATTGACAACCTGCTGATGGATTCGGTGACGGATCTGATGGGGGAGGTTGAGAAAGCGGATTGCGTGGCAATCATCACCAACCATGATGATTATGATTACCCAGCGATCCTGGATGCAGCCCAAATGCTGGTGGATACCCGCAATGCCCTCGGTAAGGCTGGTAAAAACAATCCAAAAGTAGTCAGGATCTGATGTCCAATTATTTTTTGTCAGGTACAGCAGGTTTTATCGCATTCCGCGTGGCGGAACTCCTTTTGGAGGACGGTCATGGTGTTTACGGCGTTGACAACCTCAATGATGCCTACGACATCAGACTAAAAGACTATCGCTTATACCGCTTGAAAAAATTCCCCAACTTTCATTTCAAGAAGATCGATATCTCTGAAAAATCAAGCATTGATGTTATTGGGGAATGGCTGCCTGAAAAAGTCCACGGCGCCATCAATTTAGCGGCGCGCGCCGGCGTGCGTACCAGCCTGACGGACCCCTGGGTGTATGTGAATACCAATATGGTCGGCACATTGAATTTACTGGAACTGTGCCGTCGGAGGGATATCCCCAAGTTCGTGTTAGCCTCCACCTCCAGCCTGTATGCCGAAGAATCAACACCGCCGTTCAAAGAAACCGATGATACGGATCACCCCTTGCAGCCCTATGCTGCCAGCAAAAAGGGTGCTGAATCCATGGCTTATGTGTACCATTACCTGTATGACATTGATGTGACCGTTTTGCGATATTTTACGGTTTATGGGCCGGCAGGGCGACCGGATATGGTCATGTTCCGTTTTTGCCAGTGGATTGCAGAGGGTAAACCGGTGGTCATCAACGGCGACGGGGAACAATCGCGCGGGTTCACTTACCTGGACGATATCGCCAGGGGGACGATCCAGGCACTGGCACCGGTTGGTTACGAGGTCATCAACCTGGGCGGGCATGAAGTGATCACCATCAACCACCTGGTAGAAATGCTCGAAGCGCGCATTGGCAAAAAAGCAAAGATCACCCATCAAGATTTCCATCCCGCCGATGTACGCACAAACCAGGCAGATGTGACCCGAGCCGGTCAGATCCTCGGTTGGGAGCCGCAGATTGACCTTGAAGATGGCGTGACTCGACTGGTGGACTGGTACATGCAGGAACGGTCGTGGGCGAGCCAAGTCGAAACCCCATGAAACGGCTTTTCACTGACATCAAAAACTGGGGGAAAGATGTTGTTTTAAGGAAAGTCATCAGCAATTCAGCGTATCTCTTTGGAAGCCAGTCGATCAGCGCGGTTTTAAGCATCCTGACGGCAAATTTGCTGGGTGTTGCCAGCTTTGGCGCCTTGGGGGTTGTGATCAGCTTTGTGACCAACATCAACCGATTGCTTTCCTTCCGCATGGCTGATTTTGTTGTGCGTTATATGGGCGGGTTTTTAGCGGAAGAAAAGCGGGATAATGCCGCAGCTGTTTTGAAGGCTGCTGCCCTCACCGAATTCACGACCTCTGTCCTGGCTTACATCGTTCTGGTCTTGCTCGCTGGTTGGGGGGCGAGTAATTTTGCCAAAGACCCTGCCACACGCCCGCTGTTTTTGATTTATGGCACTGCCATCCTTGGTAATGTCATGACAGAAACCGCCACGGGCGCTTTACAAGTCACCGGGCATTTTAAATCACAGGCATTATTGAATTTATTTGAAAGTTTGCTGGCAGCGGGACTATTACTGGCGGTATTTTTGAACCAGGGCGGCATCTTCGCCGTGATGCTGGTTTACCTGGTTGGGAAGATGGTCTTGGGGATCGGACCGGTGCTGCTGGCGCTCTACTGGCTGCCAAAGAGCCTGGGGCTGGGCTGGTGGCGGACGCCGATGCGCGGCAACCTGCCGGAGCGCAAGCCGATGATCCGCTTTGCCATCAGTTCTAATTTTTCGACCACGGTCACCGTCCTGGCTCGCGACAGTGAGGTCTTGTGGGTTAGCTACTTCTTTGACACGACGGTCGCCGGGTATTTTAAGGTCGCATTAGCGGTGATCAACCTGGTAGTGATGCCGATCACACCCTTCATCAGCACGACCTTCCCGGAAATCACGCGCAATGTTGCCCGAAAGCAGTGGTCGCGCTTGAAGCAGCTGCTGACGCGGGTGACGGTCATCTCGGCGACCTGGACGGGGGTGGTGGCAGCGGG
>JAXHUT010000148.1:0-2452 GCA_034189405.1 Chloroflexota bacterium | reverse complement strand
TTCTACCATGCACATGTTTATAATGTGCGCTTCAATCCGGTTGTCACGCGAATAGAAATTTGAATGCGATAAAACGAGTCACTTAAAAACTGGAAGACCGCACATAGTGCTGCACTCCTTTGCAGTGGATTCATAAAATATTGAAAATGGTATACTTTGCAGGATGTCATTAATCACTGCTAAAGACCTTTCAAAATCATTTGGCGCGGAAGATATCTTTGAGGGTATCTCTCTATCCATTCCTCGCGGGGCTCGAATAGCGCTGGTGGGCGCAAATGGGGTTGGGAAAACCACGCTCTTAAGAATCTTGCTGGGCTTGGATTTCCCTAATTCGGGCGATGTTCAGCACGCAAAAGCGCTGACCCTGGGTTATTTACCCCAGGAATCAAGCCTGGCAGCACAGGGGACTTTATGGGAAACCTGTTTAGAAGTATTTTCTGACCTCCTAGAAATAGAGGCTGCTTTGAAGGGTTGGATGCAAGCCATGGCAGACCCTGATCAGGCTGAGGAAGCGGTCGCAAAGTATGGAAATTTAGAGCACACTTTCGAGCAACAAGGGGGGTACACCTATCAGGCGCGTATTAAAGGGACTTTATCAGGGCTTGGCTTTGATCAAGCTGACTACCATCGTCCCATCAAACAGCTCTCTGGTGGAGAGCGAACGCGCGCCCTTCTGGCAAAGCTGCTTTTAGAGAGCCCGGATATCATGTTTCTGGACGAGCCAACCAATCACCTCGATATTGGGGCGGTGGAATGGCTGGAATCTTTTTTGAAGGATTGGGATGGGGCTTTGGTGGTGGTGTCTCATGATCGTTACTTCCTTGACCAGCTTGCAGAGACAATTTGGGAGATGACACCCGCCCTTGAGGTTTATCATGGCAATTATTCAGCTTATCTTTTACAGCGTGAGGAACGTTATGCTCGACGTTTAGCCGAATATGAGGCACAGACGGCATTTATTGAAAAAGAGCAGGAATTTATCCGTCGCAATATTGCGGGTCAGAATACCAACCAGGCAAAAGGACGCCGCCGTCGATTGGAACGTTTGCTGGCAGACTCCCGGCTTGCACCCCCGCCCAGTGAGCCGCGCCGCATGCATATCAACCTCAATACCCGTGGCCGATCAGGGGACATCGTTTTACGAACACACAATTTAGAAGTGGGTTACCAGGATGAGGGAAAGCCCTTATTCTCATGTCCGGACCTGCTCTTACAACGGCAAGAATGTGCGGCGATCATCGGCCCCAATGGCGCTGGGAAAACGACCTTCTTAAAAACTATCTTGGAAAAGATTCCCCCTTATTCCGGGAAAGTGACACTGGGTGCAAGCCTCGTGGTCGGTTATTTTGCCCAGGCACATGAGGGGTTAAACCATAACAGAACTTTGATGATGGAGATCGACAGCGTTGCGCCGAATATGCTGCCGGCTGAAATACGGAACTACCTGGCAAAGTTTCTGTTTACGGGGGATGATGTGTTTCGTAAAGTTGGCACCCTATCCGGCGGCGAACGTGGACGCCTGGCACTAGCAAAATTATCCCTGACAGATGCTAATTTATTATTGTTAGATGAGCCGACCAATCACCTGGATTTACCCACCCAGGAGGTTTTGGAATCGGTCCTTTCTAATTTTCCCGGGACAATTTTGCTCGTTTCCCATGACCGCTACCTGATCGACTCCCTGGCATCCCAAATTTGGGAAGTGGAAACACAGGGGAAAAGTTTACAGGTGTTCAAAGGCTCATATACGCAGTTTAAAGCCTATCAATTAAAAATGGCAGCGGAAGGTGATCAACCAGACGATGGCAGCAAGAGTGCGGTCAAAGCCGGGAAACCCGCACACCCGAAAAAATCGTCAGAAAAGCCGCTCTCAAAATATGAACGCCGAAAAGCCGAAAATCGTCTCGAAGATATCGAGGGGGAAATCCAAGTATTAGAAGAACAACAAAAAATCATTTCCGATGAATTAGCCAAGCCGCCATCGGATTCGAGTCGGGTTTTAAGGCTGGGTGAAGACTATGTTTCCTTGGGTTCGCAGATTGAAGCCTTGATGGACGAGTGGTCTGAACTACATGAAAAACTTGCTGGGGAGAACGGGTATTCGTCAACCAGGTCTTAGGCAATTAGGGCAAAAGCTTGAAGCAGAATCAAGGCGTAATTTCATCCATTGTTCTTTCAAGTTTATAATATCGACTATCCACTTTCACCTTTTACCTTTCAGCTATTAGCTATGAGCTATTAGCTATGAGCTATCAGCTATCACCTTTCACCTTTCAACTCGAAGCACATCTATCTCTTGCATTTTAGGCTTGTGCGCCGTATAATGTTAGAGCTATCCGGGTGGTTAGCTCAGTTGGTTAGAGCGTCGCGTTGACATCGCGGAGGTCGTAGGTTCGAGCCCTATACCACCCACTGAATATTAAATGGCTTTGACCAGGACGAGTAATTGAAA
>JAXHUT010000147.1:0-4102 GCA_034189405.1 Chloroflexota bacterium | reverse complement strand
GTTATCAACCACAACAAGATCAGCCTGTTTACCAGCAGTCAGGCTGCCGCGTTTACTCACTTCGCCTATAACGCGGGCCGGATTTAGTGTAGCCATTTTTATCGCATCCTGCAATGGAACACCCACTTCTTTATTCATATTTCTTACACATTGATTCAAAACTGCACTGCTCCCTGCAATGGTGCCATCCTCCTGAGTTGCTTTACCACCAGAAACAGTCACCTTAGCACCTAAAAGGTGATATTTACCATCAGGCAGTCCGGCTGCTTCCATGGCGTCTGTTACAAGAACAACCCGATCGGTCCCAACACAGCGAACCAATGCCTTCATTGCCCCAGGATGAACATGAATCAAATCCGCGATGAGCTCTGCTGTGATCTCTTCGGAACCCATAACTGCTCCTACAATACCCGGATTACGATGGTGAAGACCAGTTTGGGCATTATAAGTATGTGTAATATGCGTCCAGTATGATTGCAAGGCTTTGACAGCTTCGTCATAGTCTGCATCACTATGCCCAATTGCCAGGGAAACACCCGCACCACGAAAGATACTGGCGACTTCATAAGCATCAGGAAGTTCAGGTGCCATGGTCATCTGCTTTATCCATCCCTCTCCTTTTTCAAGATACAATTTCGCTTCATCTAGATTTGGGTTGCGTATCCAATCCGGATTCTGAGCACCCTTTTTCTTGAGATTCATAAAAGGCCCTTCAAGATGGATCCCCAAGGCTTGAGCACCAGGTAATCCCTTTTTAAATTCCGTTACAAAAGAACTGATCATGGTTGACAGCTCTTCCGGGCTGGAAGCGGTGATTGTGGTTAAGAAGCCTGTAACGCCATTCTGAACAACCCACTCCGAATAAGCGCGCAAATCCTCAGCCAAGGAATCCGGGTTCCCAAAAGTAATCCCGTTCCCGCCATGGACATGAATATCAATTAATCCGGGCGCTAGGATCAGATTTCTCAAATCCAGGCGGGAGGCATCAACAATCGGTGCCAATTCCATCGGTCCAACATATTCGACCTTCCCGTCATCCCCAACAACTACACTGGCGCGTTGAAGCACCTCCTCCGGTGTAATCACATTTGCATAATCGAGTAATATTGCCATTGTGTTAACTCCTAAAATGTTTTTTGATTTTCTCTTTTATATTTTCTTTCAGATTAATTAAAATATTATTTTTCAAATAATGCAATCACTTCCGGTCAAGATTAAGCATTTGAAATTTTTCTTTTAGGTCGTGCCAATCAAAAAATTCATCTTCACCCAAACCCTTTGCATAACAATACCCCGCCAACCACCCACGGGAATAAACAATATCCGCTTCATTAATGACATCAATATCACTCCTGCCATCCCCAACAAACACGAGGGTTTCAGCATGTTTTCGATAGGCCCGGGCAATCTTTGGTTTGCAGACACCTCTCCGATGCGTTTCCTCATCAAACCATGGAAATTCAAAACGAAAACCGTCGGGTTCAAATATTATTCGATTAGCATAAATGGGAATATCATGAATATCATATCGCTCAAGGAAATGTTTGATATACCACTCTAATCCATCACTGATGATTGCAAAAGTATATCCCTTTTCCTTGCCAAAGTTGAGAAATTCACGAAAGCCAGGAACAATCTCAATTTTATTTAGCCCTTGTTCCATTTCCTCTTTCGTGGCCTTGACAGTGTCAAATGTCAATCGAATCTCATCACGCATATCAATTTCACCTCGTGCATATTGACGGGCATACTCAAAACGAGATTCTGCATACTCCGAAAAAAGAAATCCTAAAGCTTCGGTATTGGTAACCGTACCGTCAAAATCACAAAGGAAAGTAATCTCACTGTGTTCCAGGTTTTCGAGTCTCTCCAGTAAATTCTTGTTCATTTATTTTTTAATACTCCATTTCAGCAAGTTAATATTAATGCTTACCGATAAGATTTGATCCATTCCATTAGTTATCTTTCTACCAATCAACAATTGATTTAAACTTCCTAAAATTTCTAACCAAGGATCAAGTCTTCAAGAGAAAAAGCACAGGTGAAGGTCGGATAAAAACAACTCTCTCGCCCGGCTTTTTCTCATCAGTCCTCCTTAAAAGAAATAACGAGGAGCCCAGGCCATCTCTTTATAACGTTCCATGAGCTCAGCATTATGTTCGTCAGACCCATCCACATTGGCGCTGATCAAAACAGGCGGCTCAATACCTCTATCCAGCAAATATTGAATGGCATCAACCATCACTGCGTTTAACATCGCTGCGCCAAAAACGGTTGAAACCGCCCCAGCCTTTGAGGATAACCCCTCAAAGTCCATCACTGCATCACCCTTGGGCGTGCCAGTATCCAGTACAACATCGCCAAATTCAAACAATTTCTTTCCTGAAGAATGTCTCGACTCAACATTTTTTGAGTGCTTGAGTGAGGTGACAGCAATCACCTTCAAGCCTTTTTCTTTGGCACCTTTCGCTATTTCAATCGGCTCCGGATTCCGCCCTGAGTTAGAGATTACAAAAATGACCTCACCCGGTTGAATTGGATATTGCTCTAAAAGGGTTTCGCCATAGCCCTCAATACGCTCTACCATGCCCCAAATAGGATCTGGGAGATGAAATACGGGCGCTAATCCACCTGCACGTTCTGTAATTTCTCGGGCCAACAATTGAGAATGGCCGCTGCCAAATGTAAACACATGTTTTCCATCAGCAAGGGCATCACCAACAAGTTTTGCTGCTTCCCGAATCGCATAGGATTGTTTATCGCGCAAATTCTCTATGCCCTCAATAACAATATCCAAATATTTTTTTTGCATTTTAGCTCCTTTTTGCATTTTCTGTATTCTTAATCGAAAATATTATTCAATTTCAATAACAATCAGTTTATCAATCTCTTTAGCAATTAGCCTCCTTCACACATTTTTTCAAAGCCAAAAACCTATGCGATAATTTCATTGATAATTTCATATTCATTAATCGGACTGCTGATCTGAAAACAGTCGCCTCGATACGCCGATTCACCATATTCAAACAAACGTCCGGGCGCTTCAAAAGCCCAATGCCAAACCCACAGAATAGCAGCAGGCGATTCCAATTCTAAGTGGCGTAGCTCGCGCGATTCCGCCAAGCCCGCCTGAATATTGTATTGGCTTTTTGCCATGCTGATATGGTATTTTTCCCTGAGCATTTGATACAGAGAAAGTTCTTTAAAATCCAATTTTAACAAGTTAGGGCATAATTCGTGGGGTAAGTAACTCACCTGTATGCAAAGTGGAAAATCATCAACAAGTCGTATGCGTTCAAGAAGAATGACTTCGCTGTCTTCAGAAATACCAAATATCCCACCCATCTCCTTGCCAGCTTTTTGAATCTCTGCTCGTAAGACGATGCTTGAAGGGGTCATACCCTCTTTTTCAGCCATATTACTGAATCCATCTTGCGTTGGCATATATTTTTGAATGATATGATGGTGGGAAACAAAATACCCTTTACCTTGTACACTGTAAACATACTGAAGTTGGCGCAGTTCCTCCAGAGCTCGAATGACAGTAATATTGCTAACCCCGTACTTTTTTGCCAACTGCCTGATTGAGGGGATCTTTTGACCGCGTTTATAGACTTTTGCTTCGATTTTTTCGATGAGGCATTTTGTCAGCTGTTGGTATAGTGGTGTCGAAGAATTGGGTTCAAGCTTGTTCATCTTTTTGTATATCTATTATTTGGCTCCATAACTTATTATAAATGTATATATACAGATACGTCAAGTATTTTATTTCCTCGACATTCAGAAATCTGCACCATCTCCTCAATAAATAAGAAAAATGCTTTTGTCAACAATTGACTCTAAACATCATACCAAAACCCAAGGGGTTATTCCCTGCCCGGCAACTCCTAAAAAAGCATGGGGAAATAAAACGCAAAAAAGTAATTGAATCATAGCGTTATAAACCGCCAAATCATAATCCCAGAGATAACACCTGAACTCCCCTGCGGTATAATCTAATTCATGGAAATTGCTGTGATTGGCGGCGGTGCATCAGGAATAATGGCGGCATTGAATGCTGCCTGGAGTGGCGCATCCGTGACTTTGTTTGAGCGGAACGCTT
>JAXHUT010000146.1:0-3554 GCA_034189405.1 Chloroflexota bacterium | reverse complement strand
TATGCTAGCTGACAGGCAAAGTGACCGCTTTGGAACAGGCGCTGGTGCTGATGATCGGTTATGGGTAGATATCATTGTGAGAACGCCTGATCCAAAGCGGTCACTTTGCCTGTCAGCTAGCATAAAATATCCCCGATAATTTCCCAAGTAGGTGGGTGCTTCAAGCAGAATGGTAATATCCACCATTTCTCCTGGCCCCACAAAGGTGGGCAGCCCTACCTTATTTGGTGCATTGAATGCTTCTCCGCCAACAAAGACAAAATTATAATCTTGTTTCCAGGGACAGTCACCAATATTTCTTAATCGCCAGGTTTTCGAGAAGGTATCCCCACCTTTAATTTTGGTCCCATCAGGCATAGTTACATCCCTGACAAATTCTGCCCAGTTGCAATTTCGCAATGTTGGTGTAATTCTCGAGGTCGGCTCATTTGTTGATGGGATCGGCGTCACGGAGGATGTTGACGTTGCCGGTAGGCATCGGGTTAAATTCACTCGTTACCGTAAGACCTGCTATTTGTGTCTCATAAGCATCAATTGTAAGGATGTGGACTGGTGATGGGGAAGCTTCGACCATCTGGTTTTGATCTGTCGATGGTGTTGGTGAAGCCTGAGAATTACAACCCTGGCACAAGAAAATATTTAAAATGGTTATTAGAATGTTGGAAGGACTTTTGCAAGTCTAAACTCTCTAGAAGTGGCATTCATTAATTTGTCCTCGTCTTAGAGTCCAATAGGCTAAAAACCGCTAATAAACAAAATCTTCAAGGTGAGTAATTTATTACGTTTATTCTTGTTTTGGTTTATTTGTTTTGGTTTATTTGCGCATAAGATATATAATAATTATACAAGGTAGTAGCACACCCTGTGAATTGAAGACAAAACAAGGCATTAATTTATTAGGATAAAACACAAATCAAATCAACCTTTGAGGAGCAACGATTATGTTTGAATATATTTTACTACCTCTTGATGGATCTTCGCTGGCAGAACGGGTCCTTCCACATGCAGTTGCATTATCAAAAGCGTTTAACTCTAAATTGACATTGCTGCGTGTAATCAATAAAGGAGATGAGGAGGATCAGAATAATATTATCAATCCCATGACGTGGCAAATACGGAAATCAGAAGCTGAAGCCTATCTAAAATCTGTTCAAAAACACCTGGGAGAGGTTGACGTGGACAGCGAATTAAAAATTTTAGAGGGTAATCCAGCCCAACAAATCATTGATTTTGCCAGAAATGAGGATGTTGAATTAATCATTATGTCCAGTCATGGAAGCAGCGGTGTTTCAGCCTGGAATATTAACAGCACTGTGCAAAAAGTTTTATTACGGGCTTTTATGCCGATAATGATTATTAGGGCTTACCAGGAAGATTATGGATCATTAACAGGATTGAAATACCATCGATTATTTCTTCCTTTAGATGGTTCCAAGCGTGCCGAATGTATACTGCCGTTAGCAAAGTCAATCTGCAGCGCACAGGATTCAAAAGTTTTTCTGACGCATATCATCGAGGAGCCCAGATTGCCACGTCAAACGCCGATTGGTGAGGACGTCAATAAAATAATCACAGAATTGAGAGAAATCAATCTAAAAGAAGCCAGAACTTATATGACGCAGATGAAAGAACAATTTGATCCGGTAAATGTCGAAATAATTGTTGAAACTTCTGAAAAACCGTCAATTGCCATGCATAATATTATCGATCGAGAAAAGATCGACCTTGTCATGTTGAGTGCGCACGGATATTCAGGTGAAAGTCGATGGCCTTATGGCCAAATTGCGCTAAGTTTCATCACCTATGGCACAACCCCCCTACTCATAGTGCAGGATCTTTCGATTGATGAAGTGGGAAAAACTTTGGCAGAAAAGTTTGCAGAACAATCAAAAGGGCATTAAAACAAGCTGGTATTTGTTAACAAGGAGCAGACCCCTCATTATGACACTCGAAGATTTTGTTCGCATTGTAATCGATGAAACGAAACTGTCTCAAGAAAAATCATTAAATTACGCGATTGTAGAAAACACGAAGGATCATCTTGAAAACTTAAGGAAAGCATTTCTTGCACTAACCAGCTCAGCGGAGAAGAAAAAAATTGCGTCAAGCGGTGTGGAATGGTTCTTGGATAATTATCATATCATCCAGGAAGCCATCGAACTTGTCCAGGATGATCTACCAGAGGACTATTTCAACAAACTACCGTCAATTGATGATAACAAAAGCACACCTCGAATTTACACCGTCGCTAGGCGTATCTTCGATTATTATGAAATAGAACTCGTCCAAAATGACATCCATGATTTTTTAGAGGCATATCAAAAAGAAGTCCCATTGAAGATGAGCGAGCTATGGGCACTCCCGCTGATGCTTCGATTGCGCCTGATCGAAATTTTATCAGAAACTATTTTCGATCTGGTTGACAAACAAAGGGTAGCCCATGTCACAGACAACTTAGAATTCCCACAAATTAATCCTGGCGAAATCGTAGCACGTGCTTTGAGAACACTCATTCTCTTGGACCATATTGATTGGAAACTTTTTTTTGAAGCACATTCACAGGTTGAAAAAATATTATATGAAGACCCTGCAAGCGTCTATCCGTCAATGGATTTCGAGTCACGCGACCAATACCGGAAAAAGATTGAGGATTTTGCAGAACATTCTAGTTTCGATGAAGAAGAAGTCGCACAAATTGCAGTAAGACTCGCTAATTCCTCCCCCCAGGACAATGAGAAAGCCAGGCATGTTGGAACCTACCTGATCGGTGATGGTGAGGCGCTATTAAAAGAAGAAATTGGCTATCAATATACATTTTCTGGAAGGATTAGAAAATTCTTTTTTAAGCATCGTACAGGCTTTTATTTGGGATCAATTGGATTAATTACATTGTTGGTGATGGCAGTTTTGTTATACTATAGCCGCAGTCTAACAAACCAATTGTGGTTGTTGTTCATCATCGCCTTGATCAGTTTTGTGCCCGCCTCAAGTGTCGCTGTCAATTTAATAAACGCCATCCTTACATCAATCCTTCCGCCACGTGTCCTTCCAAAAATGGATTATAAAGAGAGAATTCCGCGTCAGTATCGTTCCGTCGTCGTTATCCCAGCCTTATTAACCGATTCAAAAGAGATACATTTTCTTCTGAGTCAACTTGAGCTGCATTATCTGGCAAATAAAGAGCAAAATATTGGCTTTGTTTTGCTTTCGGATTTCAGCGATGCCCCAAAAAAGACAATGCCAGAAGACGAAAAGCTGCTTAAGGAAACCATTGATGGGATTAACCGATTAAATAATCGTTACCAAGGTGACCGCGGTCACCGCCCGTTCTACCTCTTCCACCGTCGTAGACAGTGGAATGCACAAGAGGATTTATGGATTGGATGGGAGAGAAAACGTGGAAAGCTGGCTGATTTCAACCGGTATTTACAGGAAGGATTTAAAGAGAGCTTCGATACAATTATAGGTGATCTAAAGTTTTTGGAGGATACGGCTTTTGTGATTACAGTCGATGCGGACACTGTGTTGCCGCGTGACAGCGTAAAAGACCTGAT
>JAXHUT010000145.1:0-4435 GCA_034189405.1 Chloroflexota bacterium | reverse complement strand
GGTTTCATTTATAATTAGGCAAACTTCACCAGAAAAGGAAAGGATCATGGATAAATATCACATCCCACCAGACACCCGGGTTGATTTGGACGATTTTGAAACGTATTACACCGGTGAGATTAAAAAGAAAGCGGGCAAGGCAAAGCTCAAGGAACACAACAAGACATTGCGCGATTTACAGGAACTGCTCTACGCAGAAAACAAACGTAAAGTCTTGGTGATCCTGCAAGGGATCGACACCAGCGGGAAGGATGGCACGATTGAGCATGTCTTTGGTGATGTCAACCCCCAGGGAACGAAGGTGGTTAACTTCAAAGTACCCTCTAAAAAGGAATTGGCACATGATTACCTGTGGCGCGTACATCAACACACCCCGGGGATCGGTGAGATTGTGATTTTTAATCGGTCCCACTATGAGGATGTGCTGGTCGTCAGAGTGCATGAATTGGTCCCGGAAAGCGTGTGGGGAAAGCGGTACGACCATATCAACGCCTTTGAGAAACTGCTTGCTGATGAGGGAACAACAATTATGAAGTTTTTCCTGAATGTCAGCAAGAAGGAACAGGCTCAACGCTTTTTGGCGCGTCTTGACCGCCCGCATAAACGCTGGAAGTTTAACCCGGATGATCTGGAAGAGCGTAAGCACTGGGATGACTATAAGTCTGCCTACGAGGATATGCTCAGCCGCACGAGCACCCCCTGGGCGCCATGGTATGTTATTCCTTGCGATCGGAAATGGTACCGCAACCTGGTGATCGCCGCTATCGTTGAAGACACGATTAAGAATTTGGATATGCAGTATCCTGCCGAAGTAGAGAACATTGAATCCTATCGCGATCAATTAGAAACAATGATCTCAGAGGGATAGGTATGCGCCTGGGTTCAAGCAAAAAATTACTGCGTTTTGTGATTGCCGGACGCCTTAACCGGGATTACATCCTGCCCATAACCGGCCCACCACAAATCGATGTGTTGGGTGGTAATCTACCTTATGCAGCCATGGGACTCCATCTTTGGGGTGGTACAGCGGGGCTCCTGGGCAGGATCAGCCAGGATTACCCCCGTGAATGGTTTGAGCGTTTGAAGGCGCTTGAGTTTGACCTTTCGGGCATTAAAGTGCTCAACCAGCCGATTGATTCACGCCGGTTTATGGCGCATATTGACCCCGCAACAACACATTATCAAAACTCTGTTCAGCATTTTGCAGACAGGGGTTTGAGCTATCCACCAGAATTGCTTGGCTACCGTGCCAGCATAAAGAATCACTGCAGCCGTACTGAACCCTCCCCTCAATCGATTCAAATCTCAGACATTCCAGAAGCCTATCTGGATGCCAGCGCTGTACACATTTGCCCCATTGATTATCTCTCACACCTGATTTTGCCCTCCATCTTTCGCCAGGGGCAAGCCTCGAACATCACCCTCTCGTCAACGCCCGGTTATATGGACCCATCCTTTTGGGAGGAAATCCCCGGTTTGCTTTCCGAGATCACCGCTTTTATTACAACAGAAGCGGAGGTTCGCAACTTGTTTTTAGGACGTCAGACGGACTTATGGGAAATGGCAAATATTTTAGGGGGATTTGGTCCAGAGTATGTGATTATCCATACAACTTCGCTGGGATACCACCTGTATGATCGCGAGGGGGATAAGCGCTGGACCATACCGGATTATCCATCAAAAAAAGTCGATCCAACGGGTGCGGATGATGCCTTTGCTGGCGGATTTTTGGCTGGCTATCGCGAATTTTATGATCCCCTGGAAGCGGCTGTCATGGGGAGTATCGCGGCTTCAGTTGTTGCCGAAGGGAGTGGGGTTTATTATGCCGCTGATACCATGCCAGAGTTGATCAATGCAAGGCAGGCTGCATTAAAGGAATTGGTCAGGGAAGTGTGAGGGCTCCCTGTAGGATAACCATCTAAGTTTTCTTAAAAAGTTTAAATAATTGCTGGAACCTGGCTTTAACCGCCAGGTTTCTTACTTTTTTAGCAGTTCGTTTTGCCCGTTCCTCATTGATGATGTGATGGCTGAACCGATCAAGGTAATATTCGTTGATGATATCCCTGGCAGGCTGCTCTAATTCGGGTAATAAAGCTGTTAACCTCATGGCACGCTCGGTTGCGGTGTCTGCCGGGTTCAGGGTTTGCCCCATGATTTGCATGGACCAGCCTAATTGTCGATAGGCTCTTTCAGGGACGGACATTTGAACACGATAACGCCATCGTTTGAGCCATTTGGGAACGGATTTGTTATGTTTTACCAGGGTGCGCTCTAAAACCACCGGCAGGGGGTCAATTTTAAGCTTGATGTGGGGCGGCCGATAGCGGATGAAGATCCATGCCAGTAAACCAAGGGCAAATAAGGAAAGCATGATCCAGACGATGTGTTTTGGCTGCAGATTGAATAAGCCCTTCCCTGTTTCGCTTCGTTCGTCTTGAATGTCATCGAGGGTTTGTGTGGGGATTCCGCCGGGTTCGAGAAGACGGTCTTCAATGCCGGTATCTTCTGGCAGCAAAGGCAGCACTTCATCATCAAGTTTTTCTTCACCCAGGGGCAGGCTGAGCGTGGGTTGGGCTGTTGTGGGTTCAAAAATGACCCAGCCAATGCCAACAAAATAAACTTCTGGCCAGGCGTGGCTGTCAAGCCGGCGCACGATGTAGGACTCGGTTTCAGAATCATATTCCCCCTGGGCATATCCTACTCCGATCCTTGCAGGGATTCCTAAAGAGCGCAGCATTAACACTTGTGCAGTGGCATAATAATTACAGAAGCCCGTCTTGATATCAAACAAGAACCATTCCATTGGATCAACCCGGTTTGGATGGTTTGGGATGGTGCGTGAGTATTCAATATTTTGTCGCAAGTAACGCGTGATGGCTGAGGCTTTATCATAAGAGTTATTGTAGATGTCGGTGATATCAAGGGCGAGGCTAGCAATATCCTCAGAAAAATCATCCGGGAGTTGAAGATAAGGTAACAACCATTCTGGATATTCCTGGCTGGCATTGCGTAATTGGATGATTGTTGGCAAATTCACCCGTGATTCCACCTGGTAAGTGTCTTCAGAGATGATGGCAGGATCGGCTATCAAGGCAACCAGGTCTTCTTCTCTTGATGAGATCGCTTGTGATAATTTGATAACGGGGCGGCTGACCCAAAGGGGCTGCCCGGTGGTGTACAGGTTGATCATGCGGTTGGTATCACTGGTGAACGTGTACCGCTCCGTTTGCCCCAGGTCCGTCGTGTAGCGAATGTCAAAATTCTCAGGGAAGAGAAAATCTTGTGCCAGATCGAGACGGGTGGACCAATCACCGTCTTCATAGGTGTCATAACTGCGGGCTCGCCAGTAGTTGCGATAACCTGACAAACCGTCGGTGTCTAATTTCACCGTGAAGACGATGTTCTCGCTGGAAGGCGTCCCATTGCCCAAACCCAGAGTGTCCCCAAAAACGCCAGCAGTGGTGGACGGTGAACTTCTTGTGATCGTGAAAATATCGGGGATTTCGTCCCAAAACTGATCCCATGACTGGCTTACATTATCCCAAAATTGTGAGTAACGGGTAATTTGACGGGGGGTGACGGGAACAGCCCATGCGATGATCAGCAGGGCTAACGCTAAAATCACCAGGGTTTTTGTAAGGTCTGTATGGGTATCTGTGGGTGTGCCGATCCCTTCCGAGTGCCATTGTTTTTGGAAGCGGAGAAAGGTCATGCGGCCCAAGATCAACAAACTGAGAAAGATAAAGCCCATCAAGAACTGCATGTTGCGGGCTAGATCCTGGTCGTATTGACCAATCACCAGCAATGTGATGCCCAGGGGCAGTAGGGCAGCCCAGGTTGCCCCTTTTCGCAGGATGAGATAGGTGGACAAGGTTCCCAAAATCCAAATCAAAAGGGACAACAAGGCCAAAAAGAGGATTGGATCGGTGACGGGTTTTCCGTTTAGGAATTGTTCCGTTGTGTATCGTAATCGCCACCCTAGAAAATAAAAAATGCGCTCTCGCCAGGGCAGGTCAATATCAACCGTCAGGCCAAACAGCCAGCCTGAAATAAATAAACCATAGACCGCTGATATCAGGATGGAAACCAGGGTTGAAAAGTAGCTGTATCCTAATGCCAGACCGGTGAGGGCGGCAAAAAAGGAAAGGAAAACGAGGATATACAGGTCATCATCCCACTGAGTAGCCCACAAGCGCAGCGCCACCATGGTCACCGTTGATATCAGGATCAAGGCGAGCCAACCATCCCACCAGCGTCTTATTGGGGTATTTTCGACCTTTTGTGTCATATTAATAGTGTATTCAAATTAACTGGATTCGTCAATTGTTGGGGATCTCTATCATGGTTTTGTAAGAGAGGCTTGTGTCCACTAAATTGTAGCCACCCCATATCATCGATGGTGAAATTGAGTTGAATCTCTCGGGAACGATAGTCG
>JAXHUT010000144.1:0-2238 GCA_034189405.1 Chloroflexota bacterium | reverse complement strand
AGGGGTTACGGCGTCTCGTTCGTGAAAAATGTGATCTTTTGATGCGCATCCCGATGCAAGGGAAAATTGATTCGCTGAATGCAGCTGTTGCAGGATCGATCGCGCTATACCTTGCCCGCCAGGCGAGATTATGGAATTAGCGTACCGAAAACTCGAATTTCACCCGTAAAAATGCTGAATTTTGGGTAAATGATAAACTCAAGTATTAAGAAGAGGCTGTCCCAAAAGTAAGGGTTTTTAACTTGAGGTCGTCCCAAAAGCACAGAATAACAAAAAGTAAAGAAAAACTGGACAAAAGAGCAAAAATGCATCAAATATGCTTGATATGAAAAAATAAACAAAAAATGGTGGTTATGAAGCCGCCATTTTGAGCATATTGTGGGCAATACTGATCAAACCCCATTCTGTTGAGACTTTTTTCAAGCCCCTCAGATTAAATCTCCTGAACTTCATGTTGTGTTTGATCAGACCAAACACGGCTTCAGGTTCAATTAACCGCCTAGAACGCAAATCTCGCCCCTCATCTGATGTCAGCCGCTCGGATACTTGCTTCCTGAAAGAAACCAGACGCGGGCTGTACTCGTGGGAACGCCTTCCACCTGCCGCTGTTGTGCATAGATCTCGAACTGGGCAAGTCGCACCGTGTTCACATCGATAGAAACGTTTTGTCACCTTATAACCAGTCCTGGTTGTTTCTTCTTTTGTTTCAACATAACGCAATCGTTTTCCCTCAGGACAGATCGGATCGCCTGTGGCTTCATCATAAGTAAAATTGGAAGCAGAATATTTGTTTTTGGCGCTTCGCTTTCTTTTCCTCCCTTTTCCTTGTTCACGATCGAAAGTATTGTGTTTGACAAAAGCTTCTATGTTTTTACCTTCTAAATAGACATAATTCTCTTCGCTGCCAAAGCCTGCATCGGCTATGACTTTCCCAGGTATTCCCCCTAAATTCTGTCCCTAAATTCTTTTCTACTTGCTCCAAATGAGGGATAAAACCCACGGTGTCCGATGGGTTTTGATGAACACTAAATCCCACAATAAATTGATTCTCTGTCCCAATGTGTACATTATAACCAGGCTTCAGCATTGGTATTCTCATGCTGTCCCCCTTCATTCTCATAAATGTGGCATCTTTGTCCGTCTTGGAAAAGCTGCTCCGCTGTCCAAAGTTTTTTTGATATGCTTCATACTTCTTGAGCCTAGGGATGTAATCCTTCGTCAATTTATTGAGGACTTTTTTTGTTTTCCTATCTTTCGGTTTTTTCTTTAACGTTGCATTCAATTTCCTGGCGATCTCTTCTAAATTTTCAGAATTGATTTCTTTTCCTTTACCTTCTTCAAGTAGTTCTTTATCATCATTTTTGAGGTCTTTTGCTTTTAGTGTTTCATTCAATTCCCTGGCGATCTCTTCTATTTCTCCAGAATTGATTTCCTTTCCTTCACCCACTTCCGGTAGATCATTATCGCCATATTTGAGGTCTTCGTCTTCATTCAGTTGGTCAATCTCTTTGAATAAGTCTTTGACTTTGTCTATCACACCTTGTTGGTATCGGCTTGTGGACTTTTTCCAAACATAGCTGAACTTATTGGCATTGGCTTCTATCTTGGTGCCATCCGTGAAGTAATGTGCCAGGTCGATATATCCCCGATTTTCTAAATACAGCACTAGTTTTGCAAACACTTCTTGTATCGTTTCCGCCAATCTTTCTCCACGAAAACGGTTGATTGTTCGAAAATCAGGGCGATTGCCACCGCTTAACCACATGAAATGGATGTTCTCCCGCAGTGCTGCCGCTATCATTCGTGATGAATAGATCTTTTTGGTGTAGGCATAGACCAGAATTTTTAGCAGCATCTTGGGGTGATAACTGCTGGTTCCCCCGCCTTTATAGGTCGCTGTCAGGGCGGACAGATCGATTGCCTCTACAAAATCATTGATAATCCGAACGATATGTCCTTCCGGGATCAATTCATCCAGACTTGGCGGGAGCAACATCGGTTGCCCCATTGTGTACGCTTTGAAAGTGATTTTTCCATGGTTTTTTCTCATACCCCTATTAAATCATGGATTTCTCTTTTTGTGAAGGGAAACTATCCCTTACTTTTGGGACAGCCTCATTTAGGGTTAGGTAGTATCAAACTTCCCATGTTACAAATTTCTAATCCAAAGGGATCATGCTTTTATAATCGGGATTGTCGCTGGCTAGGACCCGTCTATCCCCCTTCACTAACCACCCT
>JAXHUT010000143.1:0-3330 GCA_034189405.1 Chloroflexota bacterium | reverse complement strand
AATAAATGGCCTGGCAATCACTCGACCTACCGCATGTTCGCCCTTCAAAATATCTCGAGCGACCTTACACATCTCATACAGCTCTTCGACCGGGATGATATCCTCGTGTGCTGCAATCTGAAATACGCTGTCCGCTGATGTATAGACAATAGGCTTCCCTGTCCGCATGTGCGTTTCACCCAATTCCTTGATGATTTCCGTCCCTGATGCAGGGCGATTGGCTAAAGTTTCCCGTCCAATTTTTTCTTCAAAGGCCATCATAATCTCATCTGGAAAGCCATTTGGATAAGTCGGAGAAGGTTCTGGAAGGTATATCCCCATCATCTCCCAATGCCCTTGAATTGTATCCTTACCTGCAGACATGGGTTTCATTTTTCCGTAACCACCTGTAGGATTTTCAGTTGGTGGAACACCTTTTATATCTTCAACGTTGCCTAGACCGATCTTCCCCATGTTGGGTAAATCAATTTCCCCCAATACCTTCGCAACATTGCTAATAGAATTTGAACCTTCATCTCCGTAATCCGCTGCATCAGGCGCTGCACCAATCCCAACACCATCCAATACGAGAACTGTAATCCGACGAAACAAAGTGCCTCCTATTCTGATTCGATACGCAATTAAAATTTTACCTGTTCCTGTGCAGCCGTGTTCAATTTCATTGTTAATACCGGTCATTTTTTCCGTTATAAGCCGATTATAATAATAAAAGCAAAATGTACGTAAGGAGAATTGATGTTAAAAGTCGCAGTGATAGGCGGTGGGTCAACATATACGCCTGAATTGATCAATGGATTTATCGAAAGACAAGAACAATTTCCTTTGGATCAATTATGGTTGATGGATATCGATAAGGAAAGATTGCATATTGTCGGTCAGTTCGCGAGAAGAATGGCTAAGTCTAAACATGCCCAATTTGAAATTATTTTGAGCGACAACCAGGGAGAGGCAATTGAAAATGCGTCCTATGTGATTACACAATTGCGTGTGGGTCAAATGAAAGCACGTCGAGAAGATGAGTACCTGGGAAAACGTCACAACTTAATTGGACAGGAAACTACCGGGATTGGTGGAATGGCAAAGGCGTTGCGAACCATACCGGTGA
The DNA here is from genome assembly GCA_034189405.1 of Chloroflexota bacterium. Lineage (GTDB taxonomy): Bacteria > Chloroflexota > Anaerolineae > Anaerolineales > Anaerolineaceae > Brevifilum. The sequence goes on along the minus strand of JAXHUT010000143.1, from coordinate 2,225 downwards.
TTTTAAGTATTGCTGAAGACATGGTTAAATTCGCACCCGCTGCATTGTTGGTAAATTTTGCCAATCCCTCGGGGTTGGTAACGGAAGCGCTGTTCAGATATGCACCTGAGATCACTTCTGTCGGTGTTTGCAATGCGGCATTGACAACTAAAATGGAAATACTCAAAAATTTAAATGCGCGGTTAGGGACAAATTTTTCATCATCCGAAGCCAATATCAAAACCTTAGGTTTGAATCACCTCACCTGGTATTACGGGCTTGAAATTCAAGGTCAGGATTATTGGCCCCAAATAATGGCAGCCCTTGTTAGGGAAATGCGCAATCAAGACGATCCTTACTTTGATCCAAATACACTGGAACATTTACAAATGCTGCCTAATTCTTACCTGCGTTATTATTATTACACCCATAAAATGCTTGAACAACAGGATGACTGGCCTCCCTCCAGGGCGGAAGAAGTCTTTGATATCGAGACGGACTTATTAAAGAGCTACAAAGATAAACGATTGTCGGAACCACCCAAGGACTTAATGAAACGCGGCGGAGCTTATTATTCCACTGTTGCAACACAGCTGTTGAATGCTCACTACAATGATCTTGACGAGGTCCACGTCGTCAATACTCGAAATAATGGGGCTGTGCCTTCCTGGAACAAAGATTGGGTGTTGGAGATGCCCTGTCGCATCAATGCAAAGGGTGTCTTCCCAATGCCTACGCCAGCCCTAACTCTGGAATGTGAGAGTTTAATTAACACCCTCAAAGCTTACGAAATACTTACCGCAAAGGCTGCAGTAGAGGGTGATCGTGACGCCGCTTACAAAGCACTATTAGTCCATCCTCTCGGTCCAGCAGCGGATAAAATTACAATGGTGCTGAATGACATGCTCGAAATAAATCAACAATACCTGCCAAAATTCTTCAAGGAGTGAACGAAATTGGATCATACTTTCCAACACAAAAACCCCAAAAAACCATATCTTCTGGGTGTGGATACTGGCTCAAGTAAAACATATGCTTTGATATCGGATATTTCGGGGAGGGGGAGGATGATTGGGTTTGGCGAGTCAGGATGCGGTAATTACGAAGTCGTCGGTGTAGATGGCTTTATTAAAACCGTAAATGATGCTGTGAATGATGCAATTTCCTCCGCAGGTGTCAGTAAAACAACAATCGCTGCGATGGGTTTTGGCTTTTCTGGATATGATTGGCCTTCTGAAAAGCCTATCATGGTCGAGGCGATTCGATCTCTCCAGATCAACAGCCCTTATCAATTCGTGAATGATGCCATGCTCGGTTTAATCGCTGGGTCAACGGAAGGATGGGGTATTGCTGCGGATGCCGGTACTGGAAATAATATTATTGGACGGGATAAAGCTGGCAAGATTGGTCGCATAACCGGTAATAGTATTCGCTTTGGCGAATTTGGTGGAGCAAGTGAAATGGTTTGGCGGGCTATGCTTGCTGTAACCTACGCCTGGACAAAACGTGGGCCAGAAACACGCCTCACTCAGTTATTCATTGATTATGCACGGGTCGAAAATGAATTTGAGTTAATCGAAGGCCTTGCTATGGACAAAATCCAGCTCGATCCTGAATTGGCAATAAACATTATTCAACTCGCTAACGAAGGAGATTCGCAAGCACAGGAAACAGTACGATTTTCTGCGATTGAGTTAGCTTTGAATGTAAATGCTGTTATTCGGCAGCTAAAATTTGACACTACCGAATTTGAAATTATTTTGATGGGTAGTGTATTCAAAGCCGGGGATATTTATATTAAACCGTTTCAAGAAACCATTCTGAAATTCGCGCCAAAGGCGAAGTTCGTCCAGCTACTTATCCCGCCAGTTGTCGGAGCAGTGCTGCTTGCCGCTGAGGTATTACGTGTACCTCCCAGATCATAATGAGAGAAAGGATATCGGTCTACCGGGGATATTTTATCTTAATGTCAATATAACTATTTCCATTTTACAAATAAAATGAATTTGCTGTATACTTGCAGTGAAATCTGTCCAATCCAATTTACGTCTCACCTCTAACGGATTGGCAAAATAACAATGTAAATTTCTACTGATCAGGAGAGAAATAATGGATAAGTTGGCAGTGCTTGGCGGTGACCCAATCCGAAAGGAAAAATATCCCGCCTGGCCAGTTTTTGACGAGCGCGATATTGAGGCTGTCACAAGGACTATAAAATCAGGCCGTTGGGGCGGGCTCCCCTATCC
>JAXHUT010000142.1:0-3470 GCA_034189405.1 Chloroflexota bacterium | reverse complement strand
GGACCGTTAATCAGCCGAGTGGGTGAACTCTACCTACCGCCGCCTGGTGGGGATGTCATCGGACGGCGCCGCGTGGACACACATATTCTTGCTTTTTCTAGCCTTGGTGTGGAAACCACCCATGTTGACAACCAATTCTATTTTGATGCTAATGGTTTAACTGGCGCTGAGATCCTGATGGATGAAGCTTCAGTAACAGCGACAGAAAATGCTATCATGGCTTCGGTTTTAGCCAAAGGTCAAAGTGTAATTAGAAATGCTGCAAGTGAGCCGCATATCCAGCAGTTGTGCAACTTTTTAAACAGCCTGGGTGCCAAAATCGAAAACATAGGATCAAACACGCTGCACATTCAAGGTGTGGACCACCTCCATGGGGGTGACTTCACAATTGGACCGGATTATCTTGAAGTTGTGAGTTACATTGGTGCTGCAGTTGTAACAAAGGGCTCCATCACAATCAAAAATGCTGGCGTGGAACATTTGGACATGATCCGCCTAGTAATGAACCGGCTTGGTGTGAGATGGGAAGTTAAAGGAAATGACCTAATTGTTCCAGAAAATCAAGTTCTTGAAATTGAACCGGATTTGGGCAATGCAATCCCTGAAGTATCAGTAATGCCCTGGCCCGCATTCCCGACGGATTTGATGAGTATCGCCATAGTTATTGCCACACAATCAAAAGGAAGCATCTTGTTTCACGATTGGATGTACCCCTCCCGGATGTTTTTTACAGACAAATTGGTTAGCATGGGTGCCCAAATCGTCTTGTGTGATCCCCATCGCTGTATTGTAATGGGTCCGACGCAGCTCAATGGGGAGTACCTCGAAAGCCCAGATATTCGAGCTGGTATGGCGCTATTAATCGCAGCCCTTTCAGCCAAGGGCGAAAGCGTTATCCGCAATGTTGGGCAAATTGATAGGGGGTATCAGCAAGTGGATCGAAAACTAAAAGCCTTAGGCGCTCAATTACAACGCAGAACTGTCTGAATCATAAGAGAGGCTGCCTTTTGGACAGCCTCTTCCCTTTAATTCAAAAGATTTAATTTTCTTTTTGGTGATCAGTTACTGCATCAATAAATTGGTCAACGACATCTCGGAGCATTGGCTCCGGTAATGCACCAACCTGACGATTGACAATTTTGCCGTCGTAAACCAACAACATGGTGGGTATTCCCTGAACACCGTATTTCGTTGCCCATTGGGGGTTTTCGTCGGTATTGACCTTTGCAACCAGTAATTTTCCAGCATACTCTTCGGCAAGTTTTTCCAAAGTGGGTGCAACCATTTTGCATGGTCCACACCAGGGTGCCCAAAAATCTACAACAACCGGTAAGGATGATTCCAATACTGTCTTCTCAAATGCTGCATCCGTAACCTTGATAGGTTCATTAATCATATCTATCTCCTCATAATATCTGGTATCTAACTTTACTAATTTTTATTCATCTTTATTAACATTATATATACAATTAGCTAAATCTTACAATTCTCATATAACACAATTCTCATATAATATTTTTTCCCAAAAAAACCCTCTTTACAAAGGAGAGCAGCACTACATTGGAGAAACATAATTGCCCCCTCCCCCATATTTAGCGGTCTTTCCTTTTTTAAAGAGTTTTTCCAAAATAACTCATTTATTCTAAAAAATTTCCAAGGTCGAGCCCCAATAACCGCAATTTTTGTATCAAGGGTGGGGCTAATAGTATGACACCGATGACTACAGCAGATGTTGCAGCAATCAAAACAGCCGCCGCCCCTACGTCTTTCCCTTCTCTGGCAAGGGGATGCGAATCTGGACTGGTTAAATCCACCACAATTTCCAGGGCTGTGTTCAGGAACTCGGCAGTCCAAACCATCGCAATCGTCGTTGATAATACCGCCCAATCACGCAGTGGTAAACCAAGCCAAAAGCCCAAAGTAATCACGGTTATTGTGGCTACAGCATGGATCCATGCGTTCTGCTGAGTGCGAATAACATGCCATAGACCAATAAACGCGTTTTTGAAACTCTTTAATCTCGTTTGAATGAATTTCAAGATACTTTTCCTCCTTTCAACTTAAATCGATATTATGTGAGTTGACACAGGCTAAATTCAACTTAACACCTAATTTATAATGTTCCAGTTTCAGAAATTGAAAATCCAATCCTTAATGGATTTGGTCCGGAATGAGATGCCAAAACACATCCAATTTTTGTAATCAATATTTCCTTTTGGTAGCCAAGCTCTCTTATCTTATTCTTTAGAAAGGTCGCTTCATCATAATAATCGAGATGACCAATGCTGATGTGTTCTAACTCATGGGTTTCATATTGATTTTTAAAATAGTTAAATAATTCCTTCACTGCTTTGCTTCTCGATCCCCGCACTTTCTTCAAAACCCCCAAAGCGCCATCCGGGTTCAGATTTAGAAATGGACGAATTTTTAGCAAACTGGATGCAAAATGATCAATAGCTGAACATCTACCGCCATAATATAAGTATTCCAAAGAGTTCAGAATAAAAATACCTCTTGATGCAATGATAAGCTTCCTGATTCTTTCAACCAATTCGCTAAAACCCATACCCTCGTCGCGCCATTTTGCAGCCTGCAATACAACTTGACCATACCCAATTGAAATGCTACGCGAATCGATTAATTCAACATTCTTGCTGTCCAATTCTTGTTTGGCTATCTGAGCATTTTTCATTGTGGTCGAAAGCTGTCGGGACACGCCGATAAATATGGATGGATCACAACGATTAAAATATTTTATAAAATCACTTGGGGGTGGTGCAGATGTCGTCGGATAAACTCTTGTGATTTCAACACTTTTAAAACTCTCATCAGGGGTAATATTCTCACCATCTCTAAAAACACTTCCATCCAATTGCACATACATAGGGATGGTCTCAATACCGTACTTTTTGAGGAGGTCCTCTGGGATGTCAGCGATTGACTCGGTTAGAATATTGATCATTTGTGTTCTTTCGATAGTGTCGATATAAGCCATCCATGATTATACCAATGATTGGCATGTGATAATTTAGAAGACAATAAATCAATTAAGCATTTGTCAAGCGTATTTAATCAATTTCTCTAATTAAGGTATAATCTTTATTCGCTCGTCAATTATTTTTTCTATCAATCTTGTAGAGGCAAGTAATGGAATTTGTTGAAATAGAATTAAGTGAATCGTACTGGAAAACACTGGAAATCTCCCAGAAGGATATTGAATACATTTATACTTTTCTTTGGGAAAAGGAAACACCCCTACCTTCAGACGATTTAGCTGAAGCCCTGATAAAGCAAAGAATAAATTCCGAAAAAAAGGCGCTTCAGGAAAAACAAATGAAAAATGGTGAAATTTATCTTCCAAAATTGAATTTCGATATTGGAGAAAAAGTTCAATTTCCTGCAATGAATTGGGTTAGCGGCATTGTGACCGAAGTTCGCGAAGGTCATAATCCTGAAGTACCAAATTTTAA
>JAXHUT010000141.1:0-3119 GCA_034189405.1 Chloroflexota bacterium | reverse complement strand
TCGTGTGACCATTGAGGTGGAACTGATTGTGCCGGTTGCTTTGGAAAACGGTTCACAATTTGCTATCCGAGAAGGCGGTCTGACGGTAGGTGCTGGCGTGATCTCGAAGATTATTGAGTAAATTATAGGAAGGATGGCATAGTTGTCCCAGAATATGGGATAACCATGATAGAAGACACATGGCAAAAAAGAAAGGTGTCCGTCCGGTCATCACCCTGGAATGCATGGAATGCCAGGAACGGAATTATACGACGGAAAAGAACCGACGTAACGATCCGAGCCGGATGGAGTTGAAAAAATATTGTCCACAATGCAAAGCTCACACGATGCATCGTGAGGTCAAATAAGGTTGTTCAGGCTGAGTTATCGAAAGATAAACTTGTTCGGCCTGACAATAAACACAGGCCAGTAGCTCAATTTGGCAGAGCACCGCTCTCCAAAAGCGGGGGTTGTGGGTTCGATTCCTACCTGGCCTGCCTGAGATTTTTCAGCGCCGTCTATCGTGGCCGGCGTTTTAGCCGTAAGCAAGGAGAAACTTGTGGCGCGTAAGAAGAAAAAGATAACAATAATTGAGAGAATTCAGCGCTTCTGGCGAGAAACCGTCGGCGAGTTACGAAAGGTAACATGGCCAACACCACCAGAGGCCTGGAAGATGACCCGTTTAGTAATGATTGTGATGGTCCTTATGGCAATAATCATGGGTCTGTTGGATTTTGCTTTCTCGCGTTTGATCTCTTTATTGGTTTCCCTGTAATTTACGGGAAATCCAGTCAGAGAATCAGTTAAGGGATTAATTATGGCAGCAACAGAAAATCCAGAAGAGCAAGTTCCAGAGGAATTGGAAGAAATGTCCGCTTCTGAGTCGGAAGAAATAGCCGCGCTAGCGGAGGATGCTGCTGAACCCCTCGTCGATATTCTTGAAGGTGACGAGGAGATGATGGAAGAGGATGATGACCGAGGCTGGTTTGTGATTCATTGTTATTCGGGTTATGAGAATAAAGTTCGTTATAACCTTGAGCAGCGCATCGAATCAATGGGAATGAAAGATGAAATCTTTGATGTTGTTATCCCCACCCAGGAAGAGATTGAAGTCAAAGATGGTAAGCGCCGTTCGATTGAAAGACATGTTTTCCCGGGTTACGTCCTTGTGAACATGAAAATGAGTGAAGAGAGCTGGTATGTTGTCCGCAACACACCCGGCGTGACCGGTTTTGTGGGTATGGGTGATGAACCCATTCCTTTGCGGCCAGAAGAAGTCTCTCAAATACTGCGCCGTATGGAAGCAGAAGCGCCAACTATCAAGGTAACTTATAAAATTGGTGAAAAAGTTCGTATCATCGATGGTCCATTCAATGATTTTCACGGCACGGTTGATGATATTGATATGGACCGCTCAAAAGTTCGTGTGATGGTCAATTTCTTCGGCCGATCAACACCGGTCGAGTTGGATTTCTTGCAAGTCGAAAAAGTTTAGAAAATTAATTATTTAGTCAATTGTGGGAGGGTCTTATTGATCCGATTGAACCACAAAGGAGTATTTACGTGGCAAAGAAAGTAAAAGCAATTATCACCCTTCAGATCCAGGCTGGCAAAGCGAACCCAGCACCCCCTATCGGACCAGCTTTAGCCCAGCACGGCGTCAATATTATGGCTTTCTGCAAGGATTATAACAGCCGGACAGCCTCAAAGGCTGGCGAGATCATTCCTGCAGAGATTACCATATTTCAGGATAGTTCCTTCCGCTTCAAGCTAAAATCGCCACCTGCATCTATTTTGTTAAGCAAAGCAGCCGGCGTTGAAAAGGGTTCTGGAGAACCGAATCGCGAAATGGTTGGGACGGTGACGCGTTCCCAGGTGCGTGAAATCGCTGAGCAGAAGTTTAGTGATATGAACGCAATTGATATGGAAGGTGCAATGCGCCAGATTGAAGGCACCGCCAAAAATATGGGCATTGCTGTTGTAGAGGATTAATTATTATTTTTAGTGGGAGGGTTTTAAAACCCGTTAGGACCACAAAGGAGTTTTCATGGCAAGTCACGGCAATAAATACCTTGAAGCAAGGGCAAAGGTTGATCGGGAAAAATTGTATGGCCCGCTGGAAGCCCTTGAACTGCTCAAGGAAATCAGTTATGTAAATTTTGATGAAACAGTTGAGGTACATCTTCGCACAAGTCTTGACCCACGGCAGGCGGATCAACAAATTCGTGATGTTGTAGTTCTCCCCAACGGCCTGGGTAAAACAGTAACAGTTGTTGTTTTTGCGCAGGGAGAGGCAGCGGATGTTGCTCGAGAAGCGGGTGCAGACTATGTGGCTGATTCAGATGAATTGGTTGAAAAGATCCAAGGCGGCTGGACTGAATTTGATGTTGCGATTGCTACCCCGGATATGATGGGAACCGTAGGTCGCTTAGGCCGTATTTTGGGCCCTCGTGGTTTGATGCCAAACCCAAAAGCAGGAACAGTTGCCCAGCCAGACAATATTGCGGATGCAATCCAAGAAGCAAAGGCTGGACGAATTGAATTCCGCCTGGATAAAACTGCCAACATTCATGCCCCAATCGGAAAAATTTCATTTACGACAGATGCATTACAGGAAAACTTTATCGCTTTTATGCTTGCCGTACGGCAAGCCCGCCCTGCTGGTGCCCCTGGCAACTTTATCCGCCGGATAACCGTTACATCATCGATGAGCCCGGGGATTAAAATTGATTCCTATGATCCATCAATTACTTTGTAAGTTAATCGCTTTGTGTTATAATGTCTGATGCAAATCAACACAATTGAATAAACAATATTTCTTCGCTGAAGAAAGCAGGTGCTCATAAATGAGCTTAATAACCCGCCGAGGTGAAGGCAAAATTAGACAGATGTCGAAATTTGACAATTAGAAGTCTTTGCCTCAGCGAAAAATGAGGCAAAGATTTCAATGTTTAAAAATCTAAAAACAGAAGGAGGTGAACAAATTGGCGTTTACTCGTAAAGAAAAAGAAGCTATGGTGGATCAATATCAAGAGTGGATCCATAACAGTAAAGCGTTCTTTGTTATGTCATATCAAAATATGGATATGAGGACAGTCGATCAGGCGCGAGAAAGCTTGCGCGAGGTCAATGGTGAGATG
>JAXHUT010000140.1:0-6670 GCA_034189405.1 Chloroflexota bacterium | reverse complement strand
AATTGAATCTCAAAAGGATGTCCAGGCTGGCATAAATTTGACGGATAAGATCCTCCAAAATAACTTTCAGGATCTGAATATTGTCAGAAAAATCAGGGATATCTATGAAAAATCTCAGAATTTTGACAAAGCCCTGGCATTAACCTCTTACCTGGAAAGGCGGCAACCTAGAGAAAACGACCATAAACGTGCCCTTGCTCGTCTTTACAGTAAAAATGACCGATGGGAAGAAACCTACACCACTTCACAGGCGTTTATCAAGTCCACAGCCACACCTGAGATGGCGGACCTTGAAAGATTTGCTGAATCCGCTTTAAAAACCAACCGGATTGACATAGCCATATCTGTCTCCCAAAACATTCTCGAAAAGGATGCGCATAACACGAAAGCATTGATCCTCCTCGGTGAAAGCTTTATGCATAAAGGCGACATCATTAAAGCAATACAACACATGGAGCAAGTTGTTAAAATGATACCTGACGAGCCCGAGACATGGCTAACCTTAGCGCGTTTATGGGAAGAAAACGGACAAAAAGATCGGTCCTTCGAGATCTTAAATAAAGGCGTTTTAGCATTACCATCCGAACCAAAACTTCTGCGCTCTTTTGGTAAAACACTCCTTGAACGAAAATCTCCTTCTGAGGCACTGTCTTATTTAGAAAAAGCATATGAGATCGAGCCCGAGAACTTAAAGGGCAAACTTGATTTAGCCGATGCCAAATATCAGATGGGTCACTTTGACGATGCCTGGAAACTTTTAGAACCTTTTGAAGAAACCTATCCACAATATCCATTTGTTTCAAAACTTATGGGAAAAGTTATGCTGGATATGGGAAGGGAGAAAGCAGCTGAACCTGTATTAATCTTTGCTTCAGAACAATACCCGGAAGACATCGATATTGTACTCACAACATCGAGGTTAATCATTAATCGGTATGAGAATAGTTTTGAAGAACTCCCAGGCGAAAATTTGGAAAATCTCTCTACAATTCTGAATAAGGCCCTGGAAATCACCCCAAGTCAAAAGGCTTTGAAGTTACATCAGGCTGATGTGGAAAGATTAAGTGGGAATCTTCTGAAGGCTATGGACAGTTACCAAGCCCTGTCTGAAGAATTATCCAACGAAAGATCTCCCATTAATTGGCGCCTTAACTATGGCTTAGGGAAAACTTTCATTGCCCTTGGTGAATATGATATGGGCCTGGCTGCGCTGCAAGACGCTGGCTCAGAACAGCCTGAAAATCTTCTAATCATCCATGCGCTGGTAGAAGCTTATCAAAGCGCAAACTTACAGACAAAAGCTGAAGCACTGGCAAGTAAAGCGCTTAAATTTGCACCTCATGACATTACAAATATCCTCTGGTATGCCAACTACAAAAATCAAAATAATGAACCGGAAGAAGCTATCAAAGCGCTAAAAGAAGCTTTGCACATCAATCCTGACAAACCTGAACTCAAACTATGGCTGGCAAAGATGCATATATCAACAGGGGACCATGACGATGCAAAAACGATTCTTTCTGATCTGATAAATCATGGTCACACAACGTCTGATCACTTGTTCCAAGCCGCCTATATATGTGTTCGTATGAATCAGTTGGACCTGGCAGTCGACGCATTTGAAAAAACAATTGAACAATCAAAAACCTTCAACCCAATGGTCGTGCTTGACCTGGCGGCTGCCTATACACTCATCAATCAAGAAAAGAAGGCGCTCGAATTATTGACAATTACACAAGAAAGTCATGAAAATTTCCCATACCTGTACTTGATGAAATCTGATATCCTGACTCATTTAGGACAATATCAATCGGCGTTGAACAACCTTAAATCTATTGAGGAAATCGCAAAGGATTCGTTAACCGACAATGATGCAATAAATAACAATAAAGATATCTCTCCTCTACTATATACCTATGATTTCACATTTGCAGGTTACCTGTACCGACTGGGTCAATTAAACCGGGCTTTGGGTGATTTTAAATCAGCAATGGCTTATTTAACACATGCTGTTGATCTTAACCCAAATGATGAGAAATTGGAACATGCCCTTCTTGAAACACAATTACAGCTTTTCAACTTTGATGAAATAACCAAAGAATCAGGCAAAGATCAAAAAGAAGCCCTTGTAACTGAAGCTTTAGGGGTAGACCAGTTAGATAGTGTCTGTTCAAAAGCAGAAATACTGATCCTTCAGGGACGCCTGAATAAAGCGGCTGAAATAATCAATAATTTGTCACCAGCTAACAGGACATATCCTCGTTATTTAGCCCTGCAAAGCCGACTAGCAAGCGCCCATGGAGATGTTAAGATCGCTGAAGATTATTTGAAAGACGCTGTAAATGCCTATCAGAATACATTGGATGGCATGCAGTCAAGAGCGCTGCAAATTCTATTTAGAAAATTACGCAATTTAATCAGTATTGCAAGTGCCGCTTTAGCACTTGATGATGATATCTTTGCCATTCAAACGCATGAACAAGCATGGCATTTACTTGACAATCAACCCTTTAATAATTGGCGTTTTGCCCAAACCTTGATTAAATCCGCTGAGGATCAACAAAAAGCAAGGGTACTTTCGATCACCAATCATTCACCAGGTGAAGCCATCCTTTCAGATAATTATCAGAACTTGGCGCAAAATATTCTAAGCAATCTAAAAAAACACCTCCCAGAAGAAACCTTTATTTGCTGTCAAGGTCGCATGACAGCAGCATTCTCAGGGGAATGGCCGCTGGGTTTGAACGCTGAGATTTGTCTTAACACACCTGAAACGGCAGCTTCCGTTGTTATATCAACGCAAGATGAAAAGATCGTTGAGCAAATTATGGATGCATATCCACAAAACGCCATCTTACTTCAGGCTTATGGGATTTATGCCCTTAAAAATAACAAACGTAAGGGGCTTCAATACGCCGCCAAGGCGCTTGAATTTGACACTTCAAATCCAGTAAATCACGCATTACTGGCAATGCTCAATAAGGACAAACCTGAACAAGCAATAAAATCCATTGAAACCGCACTGAACTTTTGGCCTGATGAATCAAAGTGGCATGCTTATGCTGCTGATTTATACAAGCAAATTGAAAAATATGACATGGCAACCAGACACATCGCCGTAGCGTTAAAAAACCAGCCTGAAAAAGCTGATTTCTGGCGGCTGAGCGCTGAAATAAACCTGGCATTAAACAACCTCAGACATGCAAAACATGATTTAGAAAGAAGCGCCTCATTGTCGGCTAATGACACAGAAATTTGGGTAAAAATGGCAGATGTCAACCGCAGGATGGGATTTGTACATGAGGCGACTCAAAACATCAAAACCGCATCGAAACTCAACCCGAAAGATAAATCGCTCGCCTTAAATGAAGCAGAATTCCTTTACGATACCAAACAATTCGAACAGGCTGAAGTCAAAGCTAAAGAAATTATAAACAACGAAGTCAGCAATATTAATGCTTACATCATTCTGGCTCAATCACAGGCAAAGCAAGGAAAATTCAATCAGGCGCTTGCAACATTGGACAAAGCTAATCAAATGAACCCTACAAATAAGGACATTGCTTTAGAAACCCTCAAAATCAGAAAAGATCAAGAGGGCATCGAAACTATCCTGCCAGACCTTATAGCGCTTGCCCAGAAGAATCCTGAAAACCCCACAATTCTCACGACATTAACGGATTGGCTGATCAAGACCAATAGGCTTAATCAGGCAAAAGAGACGGCTCAGACAATCTTGAAAATTATGCCTAATCAAGCCGAAGTTCACCTAATGCTCGGACGATTACAAAGGTTGGACGGCCAGCTTGACCAGGCGATTGCCCATTTTTCAGATGCAATCACTCTTGATCCAAATAATGTCGATGCTTATATCGATATGGGTAAAACTTACCGGGACCGTCGTGATCTAGAAAAAGCCATCGAGATATTTCAAAAGGGTTCCCAGGCTGATGCTTCAGACCCTCGCCCCTATTATTATGCGGGGATGACGCTCAAAGAATGTAAGGATTACAAAGCTGCAGAAGCAATGCTCAAACAGGCAAAGAAATATTCACCCGACGACCCAAATGTTGTTCGCCAACTCGGTATGGTGACCGCGCTTAATTTAATAGACAATTTACGAGAGGCAAGCTAACAATGTCAAACTTTTACAATCAACTGGATTATCGTCGAGCAATTGATCGGTATCGGTTCCTGACCATCCTCAATGCTGCACACCAATGCGAAGAAGTCCAATTCGCAAAACAAGCAACCATGCTATGGCTCGCCAATTACCCCGGTGATCTTTATGTTAAATATTATCAAGCGAAAACCTTTATCAAATCAGGCAAAGTCAACCAGGGTAAATTGCTATACGAAAACATTATAGGTTTAGACCCCTTATTCATAGAACCTATTAAAGATTTGAGTGAATTAGCTTCCCAAAAAGACCTGAGGATTCGTTATCAGGCAATTTACCATTATCTTGCAAAAAGCAATCCCCTCAATGAAACCCAGGAGACCTGGTTAGCCCCGTTGTGGACAGCCCGGTCCAAGTTTGAACAAGGTGATTTACCTGCTGCGATACAATTTGTTCACGAATCCCTGCTGAAGGCCCCGCCCACCCCCATTCCGGCTATTTTGCATTTGAAGATCGCGAACAAGATGCAAAACCAGGAAATGGTCTACAACCTCAGCGATATTTATTATGAAGCATGGCCAAAATGCTTGCAAATCAATATTATTAGAGCCCTTGCAGAAATCGAGCAGGGAAACGAATCTGAGGCCGTTGAACGTTTGCATTGGGTTGAAGCGCAGGACAATGCTGGCCAGGTGATAACAAGATTGCTGGGTAATGACCACCGATTTAAAGATTTATGGCCTGAAAAACTGGAAGCCCATTTTGACCTGCCGATCCCTGCATCTGTTAGCGCATATCTTGGTTGGAATCAACTTAATACGGGTAACATCAACCTTCCGGAATACAAACAAAACCCTGCCGGTGTCCGGTCGGTTCATACAGCTTCTATAAGTGATACCCAGGAGATAAGAATTGCCCAGGCATCAACCGGTTTTGTAAAAAGTAAGCCCCCCATCCATCGCCAGGCTCCAGCGAACCAAGGCGTGCAAAAACATGCAAAGCATGAAGATTTAGAAGATATACAAAACGCATTCAAAAAAATCGCCAAGCGGTTTAAGAAGCTGGATCTAGAACGAACCGATGCCCGCTTCCCCGTTTATGTAATTTTATCATCCAGAAAACAACTGGAATCGATTTACGGCCCAAATACCGCCGGCGTTATTGATAACTTGCTTCAGGAGCTCGTGGGGCATATTCAGAAGATGCCAGACTGGGATGGAAAGATTTTTTATCCAGATGATTCTGCCCTTATGACAAGATTAGGTCTCAAACCGATCATTGCCAATGATCCATGGCAGGTCAAATTATCCCTTGCAGATCTCGATAACTATCTTGAAAAACATGGCGAAATGATCGGCGCGTTATTGATCGTTGGCGGACCTGAGATCGTACCCTTTCACCATCTGCCAAACCCAACCAGCGATAATGACCTGGATGTTCCTTCTGACAATCCTTATGGAACGATTGATGAAAATTACTTCATTCCCCAGTGGCCTGTTGGAAGACTGCCCGGTGAAACAGGCTCAGATGCTGGCTTGCTGTTATCACAAATTAGAGCCTTAATTTATCAATATAAAGAGAAATCCAAAAAATCTAAATTGACCGCACAGAAAATTGCGTCAATATTCACCTGGATTCTAGATCTCTTTACAAATTGGAACAGAAAATTGAATGCAAAAAAGAATCTGGGTTACTCCGCTGAAATTTGGAAAGATGCATCTGCAGAGGTCTTCAAAAGCGCTGGTCAGGGAAAAGAACTCCAACTTTCTCCACCCATTCATTCGGGTACCCTCGCGTTGAATAACAGCTCGGGTCACGAAATCGGCTATTTCAACCTTCATGGTATCAAGGATGGTGCGAACTGGTACGGACAAAAGGACTTCTCATCACGATCATCAGGTCCGGATTATCCCATTGCTTTAACTCCGAGCATGTTCAATGAAAAATTCCGCTCGCCAAAGCTTGTATTTACAGAAGCCTGCTACGGTGCAAACGTGATAGATAAACATCATGAAGAAGCCATTTCTCTGAAATTTCTTGATACCGGCACCAAGTCCTTTATCGGGTCTACATGCATCGCTTATGGCTCCGTCATGCCTCCTCTAATTGCTGCAGATTATTTAGCGAATTCCTTCTGGCGCCAAGTTTTAGATGGTCAACCCGCAGGTTACGCTTTAATGCAAGCCAAGTTAAACATGGTTGAAAAAATGACCCAATCCCAGGGATTTCTGGATGGTGAAGATCAGAAGACGATATTATCATTCATTCTCTTTGGTGATCCTCTGGCGGTTCATGATGGAATCAAAACGATGCCAAAACCTATGTTCCGGGATAAATCACACCCCGCTGTAAAAACCATCAGTGACTCAGATATGGTCCCTGAAAATGATGCGGGTGATATGCCAACCAATGTCAGCAAACAGGTGAAGAAAATTGTTGAAAATTACCTGCCTGGATTACAAAACGCACAAATGAAAATGAACAAATCCTATCAGGAATTTAATGCAAAGCATGTGGAAAAATCAAGCGATCCGCAAAGATACGTTGTTA
>JAXHUT010000014.1:0-2191 GCA_034189405.1 Chloroflexota bacterium | reverse complement strand
GGGAGCGGCTTCTGGCAGTGATAAACCGATTATAATAATTGATAGTCAGTTCAATATCATATAGGGTTTGCTGCCCGTTAAGGGGAAGCGGCGTAGATGTGGACGTAGGTGAAGGTGTATCAGTGGGCACAGTTGTTGCTGTGCTTGTGGCGATATCAGCAGGAACGCTTGTCCCGGTGGCTAGGTCTTGATCAATGCCACGACAGCCGATCAATAGGATCACCAATAAAAGTACAATGATTGAATTTTGAAGATATTTTTTCATTGGATCATTCAGTAATGTTAGTTGACCAGTCGATTCTACCAGATTCTATGAAAAGTAGATAAACAAGGAACTTGAGCGCTTAATCAGGGATGTGCTATGGCGAAAGAATTAAAAGGTATGCATGGTTTCATTCTCATTTGGGCTGGACAGGTATTCTCAATGATTGGATCTCAGATGACCCACTTTGCAATGGGCATCTGGGCATGGGAAAAGACCGGACAGGCAACCCCCCTGGCACTGGTGGGCTTCTTTTCCTTTGCACCTTTGATCGTCTTCACCCCAATTGCTGGCGTGCTGGTTGACCGCTGGAATCGCAAGTTGGTTATGGCCTTAAGCGATATTGGCGCTGGGATTGTTACGATCACGATTTTTGTCTTATTGCTAACTGACAACCTGGAAATCTGGCATCTTTATATCACCGGTGCGGTTGGGGGGATTTTCGGTGCCTTTCAATGGCCAGCATATTCTACGGCAATCACCATGTTGGTGGAGAAGAAGCATTATGCCCGAACAAGCGGGATGATTTCAATGGCTGAATCAGGCGTAGGCATTTTTGCACCCATTATTGCCGGGATCCTTCTGCCGATCATTGATGTGGTCGGCATAATCATCATTGACCTAGTAACGCTGGTGATTGCCCTATTGTTTCTTTTGGTGGTCTTTATCCCTGAACCCAAAAATAAAATTCGGGATGAAAAATCGGGAGCCTTCTTTCGAGAACTGGTTTTTGGTTTTCGCTTTGTCCTGGATCGTCCCAGCCTCTTCAGCCTTCAAATGGTGTTTTTCTTTGGGAATCTATTTTCATCGGTCGGTTTCACACTCTTTGCACCGATGATATTGGCAAGCACGAATGGAGATTCAACGGTATTGGGTGGGGTACAGTCCGCCGGGGCCATTGGCGGACTGCTGGGCGGCTTTATCCTGACAGCCTGGGGCGGACCCAGGAAGAAAATCAATGGGGTTTTGTTAGGGTGGATCTTGTTTGGGGCATTTGGATTGAGTATGTTCGGTCTGGCGCGAACCGTCCCCATCTGGCTGGCAGCAAGTTTTTTGGGAATGCTGGTCAACCCAATGCTCAACGGCTCCAACCAGGCGATCTGGCAGGCGAAGGTCTCGCCTGAGGTGCAGGGACGGGTGTTCTCGGTACGGCGGTTGATTGCACAGATCACGGCACCTATTTCGATAGCGGCTGCTGGACCCCTGGCGGATAAGGTCTTTGAACCAGCGATGACAAATCAGGATCACTGGATGGGTCAATTATTGGGACCAATCTTTGGGAATGAATCAGGCTCAGGAATGTCCCTCCTGGTATCTCTGAGTGGAATCTTGGTCATATCTGTGGGGATGATTGCTTACAAGATCCGTCAGGTAAGGGATGTTGAGTCCCTTGTTCCTGACCATGATCAGACCTGAATATTTAATCATCCCAGTTTCTTCTTAAAACGAAATCGTTATTCTTTTTCCTCAATGATGATCTGGTGATTGATTTCTGCCGTTTCTACTAACATCGCCTGGGCAGGGCAATATTTCGTTTCTGAGAGTTCCACTGCGCGTTCAACATCTTTTTGGTCAATGTTTTTCCCGGTGATGTGGTAAGTTAAAAGTATCCTGGTAAAAACTTTAGGATGTTGTTCAGCTCTTTCAATGTCAGCAGACACCTCAAATTTCGTGACCGCCACGCGTTTCTTCTGCAAAATGGAGATAACGTCCATGCCGGTGCATCCAACCAACCCGATGGCGAGTAATTGTAATGGGCGAAATCCCAAATCTCGTCCACCGACTGCCTGATCTGAATCCAGGGGAATGAGATACCCTGATTCTGCTGCTGACCCGGTAAATGCCATGCCGCCTTTCCAAACGACTGTGCTCTTCATATAAACTTCCTCTCTTCCCTCCGCCGGAGGGGATTACTAATCATTTATCAAG
>JAXHUT010000139.1:0-2326 GCA_034189405.1 Chloroflexota bacterium | reverse complement strand
CTCCATTGGAACATTTTACTTCAATCACCTTGTTGAATAACTCGGTGAGTAATGTAAGGGGTAAAGGATTATTGGCGCTGGATGGCGATTCGGGATTAAAAGATGCTGGCAATACCACCTTGATACTTGCAGGCAATGCACTGGACAACCCTGCTGTGACGGCAGATGGCTATTTAGAAGCAGAGGGTAGCACGGGTGGTTTGGTTGGATACAAATCCTCGGTTTTTAACGCTTTTGAAGTAGAAAAACCGCTTACAATCTATGCAGATGATGATTGGATTGGGACAACACCCGGGGCTGATCCCGATGGCGCTGGTCCTGCCACGATTTTTGGGTACGATGCTTTTGCTACGGTACAGGATGGCATTGATGCTGTCGCAGAAGGTGGTACGGTTCATGTTGCGGCTGGGACGTATGAAGAAGATTTAAGTATGCCTTACCCTGTGAACTTAATAGGTGACGGTATGCCTGTTATTCAGGGCGAAATGACGATTGACCATTCAGACTACACTGGCTCAGTGGAAACGTTAATTGAAGGCATTCGTTTCGAAACATTAAGCGACGCGAATCACGACAACATTGTGCTCAAAGGCGTTGATGGGATCACCATCAAGGGCTGCGAGTTTGATGGCGCCGGTAAGTTCATGAACGATGGCGCAAGAGCTGTTCAAATGTCTAGCCCTACCAACAACAACGTAAACATCGAAGGTAGTACCTTTAGAAATGGCTACTATGTCACGATACAAGGGAGAGTTACAGCGCTGACAGTCAAGAATTCGACAATGGAGAACGTCAAAAGTGGGATTAACTTACAGGGCGGCAGCGATCTTGTTGTAGAAGATACAAATATTTCTGTGATCGCCCAAGGCGTGGAGAATGACACTTATGGCATTCGCTTTGCATCAAGCACTGGCACCGCAGAAAATATGACAGTACTTGGTGGGTCGATCTCGGTGGATAAGAATGGTCTTAATGCCAAAGAGGGTACATATCACAGTGCAATCGTTCTTCGAGAGGCAGCCTCTGGCGTCCTTTCTGTTGAGCATATGGCGATTGATGGGGAAGTTGTTAATCTATCATCGACCACATTAGACGCCTCTCCCAACTGGTGGGGCAGCGCAGCGGGTCCTGCAGCTGGCGCAGTCATAGGGGATGTGAAAGTGAATCCCTGGTGCTATAACGAAACCTGCACCGAACTGTATGTGGCTGAAGGCGGTCTGATTCAAGATGCGATTGATGCTGCCAGCGATGGCGACACGATTCATGTTGCGGCTGGGACGTATGACGAAGGAATTACCCAAATCAGCAAATCTTTGACGATCATTGGCTCCGGTTCTTCTAAGCCAATCATTACCCCAACGGAAAACACCGGGACTGCTAATGAAATTGGTACGACTGGTAGAGGCTGGTTCCAGATCCATGGCGGCGCGATTGTTACCTTTGAAAATCTTGAGTTTGATGGGACAGGTAAGAATATCTATACAGCAGTCCATTATCATGAAGATAGTGCAGGCGGGTCGGTAATTGATTGTGATTTTGCTAATATTAAACATTCTCAATATCAAGGCCGCGGAATCAATAATTATGGAACCCATGTCAATGTAGAAGATTGTACATTTTCTAATATTCAAAGAATTGGAGTCTTTACTTTCAATCCAACGGCTTCAACCAATATTACGGGTTCTGATTATACTGGCAAGAGTGATGGAGATTGGCTCGATTACGCCGTTGAGATTGGTAACGATGCCACAGCCAACATTGATGGCAATACCTTTACTAATTGTACAGGTGTCGCTTTGTCGGACGGATCAGGCTCTGCCGCTATCCTTGTGACGTACGCTTATGGCCCCAACCCCACAGCAACGATTTCCAACAACATAATAAGTGATAATACTACAGGTCTGCATGTTGGTTATGATGCGGATGACACATCTGTAGTAACAGCAACCGGGAACACCTTCACAGGCAATGAGTATCACATTGTAGCTAAGAATGAGACGAACATCAATATAACTGATGCTCTGGCGAACAACACCTTTGTCAATGCAGTTGTCATTGAAGGAGAACCTGTAATTTACAGCACCATCCAGGGCGCGATTGATGATGCTGATCCTGGCGATGTTATTGAAGTTTCAGACGGGACCTATAATTATGACAGCGAAAATGAACCAGTTGAAAAGGGATTAATCAAAGTCTCTAAACCTGTGACAATTAAAGCCGCTGAGGATGGAAATGGTGAACGGCCAGTGATTGATGGTACAGGAATGGATGGCGTCTTCAAGATTCACCACTCTACATTCACAGGTGGGCAAGTTGTTATTGAAGG
>JAXHUT010000138.1:0-3044 GCA_034189405.1 Chloroflexota bacterium | reverse complement strand
TATTGCTGCGTTTTGATAAAATTCCCCACGCAACTTTAAAAAATCAATCGGCAGCTAAATAAAATGACCCTGTTGAAAAAACAAATAACAGCTTGTAGCTGGTAGTTTGTAGCTTGTAGTTCGTCGCAATTGCCTAAAACCATTTGGTTAGACAAGATTGACATTAGAATTATGCAAATGGTGCGGTGACCCTCACGTTGTACCTCCTCAGCGCCTGAAGGTGTTCCGCTTCGCTCCATGAAAAGCCTTTTTAGAACGATTTTCAACATCCTCCAAAATACATCTTGACATGGTTATAATAATTGGCTAACATGAAACCATCCCTTAACCATCCAGACGGATGGTTTAAACACGGTTAGGAGCAAGTTATGTCTGAGACTGAAAAAATTACCGTAAATATCGGCAGTGTTGACCTTGGTAGAATTGATCTTCTGGTTCAGGAAGGTTTTTATTCCAGCCGGGCAGATTTTATTCGCACAGCAATTCGCAATCAACTCGATCGGCAAATATCTGCTGTTGATTCCATTTCCTCGCGAAAATCAATGGTCATCGGCACCTTGGGATACACTCGAAAAGACCTCGAGGAATTACGCGAAAAAGATGAAACGGTTAATGTAAAGGTCATCGGGTTGTTTATCCTGGGTGATGATATTTCTCCCCAACTGGCTTTGGATACCATACAGTCGGTAACGATTCGCGGCGTATTTAAAGCGCCGGATGATGTAAAAATGGCGTTATCAGACCGAATTGATTAACAAATTGTCTTGAAAAATTCTTGGAATCTCTGGTATCATAAACGATATAATTATTAGATATTTGTCTATTCGCCTTTTAAACAGGAGCAATTAAATGATGGAAAAGCGTACACTGCCAAACCGAAGTGAGGTCCCCTTAGAAGAAACCTGGAACCTTGAAAACATCTTCAAGTCCATTGAAGCGTGGGAACTAGCCAAAGACGAGGTCGTTTCAGCAGTTCCTGATCTTGCAAAATATAAAGGAAGGCTTTCGGAGGGTCCTGAAGTCCTTGGGGATTTCTTTTCGCTTTACGAAAAAACATTCCGCCTGGCGTCAAAAGTGTTGGTTTACGGCTCATTATCCATGGCAACTGATACCACGGATCAGCGGGCACAAGCACGTGCAGGCCAGGCGCAAAGTGTATTTGTGCAATTAAATGCAGCTACATCATTTATCAACCCTGAATTAATGAAAATTGGTTTTGATTCCCTGCGTGAATGGACCCAAAAGGATGACCGTTTGGCTGATTTGGGCCATATGATTGATACGTTGGAACGAGAAAAAGAACATGTTCGGTCAGATGAAGTTGAGAATGTTCTTGCCCTTTCTGGTGAACCCATGGGCAATTTTTTCAAAGCTTACAACGCCATCACCAATGCTGACCTTCAATTTAAAGCTGCAAAAGCCAAGGATGGCAGCACAATTGAAGTCGGGCAAAGCAGCATAAGTTCCCTTCTCACCCATAAAGACAGAAAAGTACGAGAAACTGGATTTAACAACTATGCAGATGCATACTTAGCTTACAAAAATACAATTGCAGCCATTCAGATGGGTGCAATTCATCGAGATATTTTTAACGCCCGGACCAGGAATTACCGATCATCCCTTGATGCATCACTTGGATCAAACAATATTCCAACAGATGTCTTCTATGCCTTAATGGATACATTTAAAAACAATTTACCCACCTGGCATCGTTACTGGCGTGTCAGAAAAAAAGCATTGGGCTATAAAAAATTGCAAGTTTACGATATTAAAGCACCCCTATCTGATGAATCCCCGGTGATTCCCTTTGAACAGGCTGTTGATTGGATTAGTGAAGGTTTGGCACCCCTTGGGAATGAATATGTTGATACATTGAGAAAGGGCGCCTTAGAAGACCGCTGGGTTGATCGGGCGCGCAATCGTGGGAAACGACAAGGCGCGTTTTCAAGCGGTGTTTACGACACTAATCCATTCGTGATGATGAGCTACGCTGATGATGTGTTCAGCCTGAGTACATTAGCCCATGAATTAGGCCATTCCATGCATTCCTTTACAACCTGGAAAACACAGCCCTTTATTTATGGACGTTATTCACTTTTTGTTGCAGAAGTTGCCAGCAATTTCAACCAGGCAATGGTCAGAGATCACTTGTTTACCACCAAGAAAGATCCGGTCTTCCAGCTTGCGCTCATTGAAGAAGCAATGTCAAATTTTCACCGTTACTTTTTCATCATGCCAACCCTTGCTCGTTGGGAATTGGAAGTGCATCAACGCGCAGAAACCGGTAAGCCGCTCAGTGCAGACATTATGAGCGATATCTGCAGTGATTATTTCGCTGAGGGATACGGCGATGAAGTTATTTATGATAAAGCACGTGTTGGCATCACTTGGGGGCAATTTCAGCACATGTACATGAATTTTTATGTCTATCAATATGCAACGGGAATCTCGGCTGCCCATGCCCTTGCAAGGAATATTCAACAAGGGGACCAATCAGCTGTTGAGCGCTATCTGAAATTCCTGGGCGCTGGCAGCTCAGTCTATCCCCTCGATGCTTTAAAGTCTGCTGGGGTTGACATGACCAGCCCCAAACCGGTTGAAGCAACATTCGAAGTGATGGCCGGCTACATCGATCGGTTGGAGAATCTGATTGAAAATGATGTAGTCTGAGATCTAAAACTTTTTACTGTGTAAAAGCCTAAGGTTTTAACGCACCTCAGGCTTTTGCAATTTGAATTTTTCTTCACCAATGTATATTGGTTAATTGGCAAGAAAGATTCCACAATTTCTTAGCCAAATGTGCATTTCTTGCTTTCATGCTGGGAAGTTGAGGTTCGCAATTTTTATTGCGACGAACTACCAACTATCAGCTATGGGCTATCAGCTACGAGCTATCAGCTACAATCTACCTCCTATCAGCTTTTAGCTTTGATCTACAATCTACCAGCTACGAGCTATCAAGGCTGCTATTTGTTCTTCAATACTCTTCTTGTCAACACTCGCTTCCATATCTGTTTATTAAATCCCGTTATAATAATAAAACC
>JAXHUT010000137.1:0-2878 GCA_034189405.1 Chloroflexota bacterium | reverse complement strand
TATCATTATTGTTCCGCCTTATGGCGGTGCAAGTGTAGAAGCGATAACTGAAAGTCAAGAATGGCAAATTCTAGAGGCTGTCCAGGAAAAGAAAGTATACCGAATGCCAAAATTAGTTGTACCGTGGGATACACCTGCACCGGATGCGATTTTAGGATTGGTGTGGATGGGGCAGCGGCTTTATCCTGAGCTAATAGACCTTGATTGCTCGGAGGAGGCAGAATTTTTCTACAACACATTCTTTGACTATGAGATAACGGGTGAAGAACTTGCCACAATCTGCAAATTTGAATAAAGAAAGCCATTCGATATCGAAGACAACCTTAGTTTTATTGCTAATCGTTTTACCATTAGCTTTATTTGTGCTGTCACTAACCCTGGGTCGTTATCAAATAGGTCCGGCAGATACTTTTAAGGTGTTGATTTCTCCTTTGTTCCCAACAATAGCCGATGGAATCCCAGATATTGCAAAACAATTGATCTTGCGCGTTCGCCTGCCCCGCATATTAGCTGCATTGCTGATTGGCGCCAGTTATGGGGCGACAGGAACCGCATTTCAAGCGATTTTCAAGAACCCATTGGTTGATTCAAATATTTTGGGCGTGACATCAGGCGCTGGATTTGGTGCCGCGTTAGCCTTTTTGTTTTTAGGTGATCCCTGGTTGGTTCAAATATCTGCTTTTGTTTTTGGTTTATTAGCTGTCTTTCTGTCCTTTTTTAGCAGTCGTTTATACAAGACAAGCCCTTTACTCGTACTCACCCTGATGGGGATCCTTGTGGGTTCCTTTTTCAGTTCATTAACTTCATTGTTGAAGTATGTAGCCGATCCTTTGGACACCTTGCCGGCAATCACATTCTGGCTTTTAGGGAATCTAACAAGTATTACATGGCAAAATTTGCCACCCTTGATCATCCTCACGGTGCTCGGAATTACGTTTTTATGGTTAATTCGCTGGCGGTTAAACATACTATCCCTGGGCGATGCAGAGGCTTCGGTTTTAGGCATAGATCCTACACGGATGAAGGTTAGCATTATTCTGTTTTCAACTTTGATGACCGCTGGGGCTGTTTCTGTGAGCGGTGTTATTGGTTGGGTTGGTTTGGTGATCCCCCATGCAGGGCGATTGATCGTTGGTCCTGACCATAAACGCTTACTGCCAGTATCGGTATGTCTTGGCGCTGCTTTTATGATGATCATTGATGATGTAGCAAGAACGCTTCTTCCCGGAGAAATTCCGTTGGGGGTCTTGACTGGTTTGATAGGCGTTCCGATCCTGGTCCTTCTCATGCGAAGAAGCAAGACAGGGTGGTAAGTATGCTGTTAGAGGCATTGAACCTAAGTTTTGCTTATTTACCCGGTAGGACTGTCCTCCACGATATTTCTCTTAGTTTACATGCTGGGGAAACGTTATACGTATTGGGAAAGAATGGATGCGGAAAGACAACCCTGCTCTCATGCCTCGCTGGGCTGCTGACACCAAATACAGGTCGTGTGATTTTGGAGGATAAGCCATTGCAGAATTATTCCTCTTCAGAACGTGCACAAAGAATTGGCTTGATTCCTCAGATGCATACACCCGCCTTTGCATATACGGTTAAGCAAATGGTAATGATGGGTCGAGCGCCGCATTTACCCTGGTTGGGTTCACCGTCAGAAAAAGATCATTTAATCGTCGAAGAATCTCTTGAACAAGTGGGTTTGTTTAATTTAAAAGATCGACCCTATACTGAGGTTAGCGGTGGTGAGCAGCAATTGGTATTGATTGCGAGAGGATTAGCCCAGCGGTGCCCGATATTGTTGATGGATGAACCAACAGCTCACCTGGATATCAGCAACCAGCATCGAGTATTGGAGATTGTGCATCAATTGGGACAGCAAGGATTGTCCTTCATTATTTCTTCCCATGCACCTAACGATGCGTTTGCCTACGCTGATAATGCATTATTGTTGAGTGGGGGATGGGTCATGGCATATGGAAAGCCTCAAGATGTATTGACGGAACCGTTGCTATCAACGGTCTATGGAATTCAGACCGAAGTTATCTATCAAAAAGAAAATGGCGCGGAAAAAGCAAGAGCGGTTCTTCCACGACGTCCTTTGGCAGCAAATCCTGAGTCGATCCATGACAAAGGCAAGTTCTTGCATGATGTCTTTCAGAATCGCAAGGAGAAACCTCAATTAATCCTTGTTACAGGATTTAGCGGCGCTGGAAAAACAACATGGTGTACTCAAATTGTTAAAGAAGCTGAGGCTTTGGGATTTACCGTTGAAGGTATCCTTTCCCCGGGTATTTTTGAAGGTAAAAGAAAAACAGGGATCGAGGTTTTGGATTTATCAACGGGCATTAGAAAACAATTAGCCAGATTGCGTGAGGGGGGACGAGGCGAAATTTCAACGCCGCGATGGGACTTTGATCCAGAAGTGTTAGAATGGGCGAACCAGACGCTTGATAATGGTTTATATGGCGATTTGTTGATCATTGATGAGCTGGGGCCCTTAGAATTTTTGCGAAATAAGGGCTTATTAGCAGGTTTAGAAAGGCTGGATCGTGGGGAATTTCAGGTAGCTTGTGTTGTTGTTCGTTCTTCTTTGCTGCCGAAAGCCTTACAGCGGTGGCCTGATGCCCATGTTGTAAGTGGCCGTTTATGAATGTCTTGGTTTTAGTGCTTTAAAAATTTAATTTATTCCGTAAATCAAACAAGCCTTTAAATTCCAGGGCTTGTACATGTTTTTAGTGAAGATTTTCTACTTCCTGAGGCATATTGTCAAGATATGGTCGACAATTATATGATAGTCCTCAATCATTTCCATGCTGTCTGATGGGATCACTAGGCAGTGATCAACGAGTGTCCTTAGTTTTCATAGGAAGGCAGCTGC
>JAXHUT010000136.1:0-2658 GCA_034189405.1 Chloroflexota bacterium | reverse complement strand
AAAAAATTTTCACTGCCATACGGCAAGTCGCAGCTTACCTTTGAGGTTGATTCCAAATTTTATGTCGAAAGCATCCTGCCAAACCCCGCACAAGGGCTTGATAATCCAGAATATGCGATCAGGAATGCTTTGGAAAACCCCTTGGGTGATACCACCCTGGACGATTTTCGCCGTGCAAAGTCAGTGGGAATAGTTATCAACGACAAGACCCGCCCCGTGCCGCACCCGAATCCTGTGATTAGCTTATTAGATTATTTGGATGACCTGGGATTTCCTCGAAAATCGATAAGATTATTTATCGGTTATGGCACACATGCGCCCATGGGAAAAAATGAGCTTCAAACAATTTTGCCGTTGTTTGTCATTGAAAATTATGAGATTATCACCCATAATTGCGATCATTCACCCATGGTGGACCTGGGAAAGACAAAGTTCAACACGCCGATCAAAATTAATCGGGACTATTATTCATGTGACGTAAAAATCACCGTGGGTAATATTGAACCACATCACTTTATGGGTTTTTCAGGGGGCGTCAAGACGGCTGCTATCGGACTGGCTGGTCGAGAGACGATCACCGCCAATCATGCCATGCTAATTGACAACATGGCACAATCAGGGCACTATCACCAGAATCCTCTCAGACGGGATATCGAAGAAATCGGGCAAAAAATAAAAATTGATCTTTGCCTGGGGTCCATTCTGGTTGAAGATAAGCAGCTCTTAAAGGTTTACTTCGGCCATCCAAAAGCTGTTATGCTTGAAGCTATCCCGAAGGTACGCGAGATTTTTGGCGCGAAAGTCACATCACCTTTTGATCTGGTCATCGCCTCACCTGGAGGTTATCCGAAGGACATCAATTTTTACCAGGCAGAAAAAGGCTTGACTCATGCTGCAAGAATCACCAAAGATGGCGGATGGGTGATTTTAATTGCAGAATGCTCTGAAGGGTCAGGCAGCACCACCTATGAGGAATACGCTTCAAGGGCAGAGTCTAACCAGGCAATTATCAATGATTTCAAGAATGGTTTTTTCAAAATCGGACCGCACAAAGCATACCAAATCGCAAGGGAAGCGGCGCGTGTCAACATAATCCTGATATCCGATGTGCCACCTGGAAAAGTAAAAGGCTGGAAATTAACCCCGGGTAATCCCAAAGAATTAAGCAAAATAATCAAACATTGCACATCAAATCTGCTGACGAAGGCTCGTATTGGCATCTTGCCAGCTGCATCCAGAACAATGACGGAGTTGATAAATGAATAATCACGACGATATGGTTAATCCACAACTTGATGGGGATGATTTTTATTGGAAAGGTAATCCCACTGGCGTATTGCTAATTCACGGGTTTACAGCGACCACAGCAGAGGTCCGCCTGATTGGAGAAAAACTCCACAATGACGGTTTTACAACTGCTGCACCCTTATTGCCCGGCCACGGTACACATCCTGATGATCTGAATAATGCAACCTGGGGGATGTGGCTTATAAAAGTGAAGGAATTTTATGAAAAACTGGCGAGGGACTGTGACCGCATATTTGTCATCGGTGAATCGATGGGTGCCCTTCTGGCAATTGAATTAGCCGCGCAGCATCCCGAAACAAAAGGTTTAATGTTGTTTGCACCAGCGATCAGGGTAAAAGGGCTGTGGCTGAGTCACCTTCTGAAATACTTTAAGTTCGCACTTGATAAAAAGAACGTAGATGACGGACTTCCCTGGAAGGGATACAATGTCTACCCGCTCAAAGCAGCAGCAGAATTGCATAAATTACAGCAACATGTTAAAAAACAATTTTCAAAAATTAACCAGCCGACGCTGATTTTCACCGCTGAACAGGATAACCATCTGACTCCAGAGATCATGCAGACAATTCTAAAAGACATCCAATCAAATGAGAAATGCTATATCCATCTGGAAAACAGCCCACATGTGATTCTCCTGGCTGATGAATTAGATCGAGCTTACGATTATTGCTATAACTTTATCCAGCGACATTCGTAGACCTTTCTTGGGAAGATGGACAATTACAATTTTCAGAGTTGATCATCGTTAAAGGAAAAACTCACCAGAAATTGGTGAGTTTCTTTATTCATATAGATTATAGAGCAAGCCCCTCAGATAAAGCTTATTCTTCCAGCGCCTTTATTAACTCTCGACAAAAATAAGGGATATCAGGCACCACGCGCCCCCATACAATATTCCCGCTGCGAAATGCTGGTTCATCACGCCAGGTTGCTCCTGCGTTCAAAATATCATCCTTGATTCCTAGCGAACCCGTCGCCTCGTGCCCCTTAACAATTCCGGCGCTGATCCCCACCAGACCTGCGTGACAAATCATACCAACAATCTTGCCCGCGTCGTACATCGTTTTAACAATCTTTTTCACAGAACTGATGCGACGGATCTTATCTGGCGCCCAGCCGCCCGGCACAATCACAGCGTCGAAGGTCGCAGGATTCACATCATCAAAACCAACATCAGCTGTGCCTTCCATACATTTTCCATGTTTGCCGAAATAAGATTTGCCGGCTTTTTCACCTGCTACCACCACCTCGGCATTTGCTTCTTGCATACGCATAACCGGCACAAAAAATTCCAACTCTTCAAAGCCCGGGCCAATCAAAACCAGGATTTTCTTTCCTTTCAGTGTCATC
>JAXHUT010000135.1:0-3336 GCA_034189405.1 Chloroflexota bacterium | reverse complement strand
CTTCAATGGCACATTCAAGAGCAGGGATAGCACCCTCATAGTTGCGCGACTTATGATAAACCACCCCTAACTGTCCATAGACATCGGGGCTGGCAGGTGTAAAGTCTAGCGCTCGATTAACATTCAATGCCGCAGCGAAAAATTCACCATCCTGAGCATAGGTGTTGGCAATAGCTAAATATGGGATGGGATCGATGATCCCAAGCTGCTCATTGAGATTGGCAGCCGTCGCGAAATTTTCTAAAGCCTGATCATAATAACTTTTGGAGATTTCGGGATTGATACTCCCAAGATGTCGATAGATTCTCCCAACAGCAATATAAAGGTAGGTGTAGTTGGGCATGATTTCAATTGCCTTTTCATATTCCTGGATGGCAAGGTTGTATTCCCCTAAGGTTTCGTAGGTATAAGCCTGGATTCGGTGAACATCCATTAAGCCCGGGTCTCTTTCCACCGCCTGTTCGATATATTGCTGTGCCTGGTTCCACTTTTTCTGGTCAACCAGAATTTCAGCGTAATAGGCAAGTGCCATTGTGTTTGTATTATCAATCTGAAGTGCCATTACGGCTTCAGATTCTGCCTCGTTTAATAGATCTTCGGAAACATCATCCTCCACCAGAATGGGGTTAGAATTCCAATCCAACACAAAAGCTCTCACAGCTAATACTTCGCTATTGCTTGGCGCTAATTCCTTAGCACGATTGATCGATTCCAAAGCCTCCTGCAAACGTTGGGATTGTTCTTCATTCGTGGTCAGCAAGGCTGAGGAGTAAGTCTGAATGCGCGCCAATTGTATATATAAGTTCGGGTCGTTGGGATCCATATCTATGGCTTTTTTATAAGCTGCAATGGAAGCATTCAGGTTCCCGGCTTCAAAATGAGTTTGCGCCTCTATCACAAAGGAATGTGTCGTCCGGGTCGGGGTGGGTGTGGGCATAAACAACGGCTGCACATCACCTTTGGCGATGCCCGTGAGTACGTTGCCAAAGAAAACAATTAAAACCAGCAATACCAATACCACATAGGGATTGTTTTTCTTGCGTTTGCTACGAAATGTTGGTTCTTTTCCTTGTAAATACATATCTGTGTTTCAATTAATTCGCGAATTACCCATCATCCTGTTGTTCGGGTGTCGTTGTAGGTGCAAGGGTTGGCGATTGTTCACCGTCTTCACCAATTTCCGTCGGAGTTGGTGTTGGCGGATTTTCCTGGAATTCCTGGCAAATTCGGATGATCTCTTCTGCGTTATAAACTGCTGTTTCATCATCAGGGACCGTTTGCAGCATTGCCTGTGCCACCTGCACCGCTTCCCCGCAACGGTTTACCCTGGCTAAAGCCAACCCATAACGGCTGAAATATTCCATGATCGTCATGGAATAATCCAGGGGTATACCTTCCACCACCGTTCCATCTTCCGTTTCTCCACCCCGAACAGCCAACTCAAGGGAATCAATGGCTCGATTAAATTGTAAGTCCCGATAATACATCGAACCCAGGTTGCCGTGCAAGTATGGATCGCTGGGGTCGGTGTTGACGGCCTGTTCAGCATATTGAACAGCTTTTGCGAACTCACCAATACGTGCATAGACACGGGAGATATACCAGTTAGGGTCTGGATTAGAGGGATCAAGTGAATAAGCCTTCGTAAACTCAAAAACTGCCTGGTCATAGTCTTCAACAGCCAGGTAGTTCCTGCCGAGCGCCATATGCAGGTCCGCAACAGAATCATTGAGTTCAATTGCTGCCTGAAGCTGCTGAACGGCTTCTTCATAATTGCTGGTAATTTCCAAGACAAATCCGCGCGACCAATGGGCTTCCATCAATTGCGGGTTGATCTCTAAAGCCAGACGCGATTCCTCGATGGCTAAATCAAGCGTGCCGATCGCACCGACATTATTGGAAGTTTGTAAGGCAAGGATATAGGCATAAACGGCATGTGAAAAAGCATCGTTTGGGTTGAGGGCTAAACCTGCCTTTACATCAGCTTCAGCTTCCAGGTACTCGCCCAGAAGCCCCTTCGCCCATCCGAGTAAGGCATAAGCGTCGACGCACGTTTTATCCAATAATAAAGCGTTTTCAGCATTTACCCTGGCTGCTTCATAGTCGCCATTGTAAATTTGCAGCCTGGCGAGTGTAATGTAATTCGCAATCTCTTGAGGGTCTGCTTTAATTGCCGCTTCATAAGATTCCATCGCCAAACCGGTTTTACCCTCCGCCATGAACGCTGCTGCCTCATCAGCAAAGGATTGTGGGCTGCGGGTAGGCGTCGGTGTTGGTATGAATGGCGGCGGTATTGTGGGGACAACGTAAATATTTAGGTAAACGAAAAAGCCAATCGCAAGCAGCAGAATACCAATTAACCATGGGTTAGATGGCTTTCTGCGCTTATTCATTGACCACTTACTGCCCTTTAAATACATATTAGTATAATAGCACCCTCAAACAATGTCAGTCAAGCATGTCTGGTCAACGGGTAAAAAATTCAACAATTTTACAAAAACACCCCACAAAACACTGTGCGGAGCGTTTAAAATCGATGTCTTTTAATGTAACGATGGTTAATTTGTGATGGTTTATTACCCGTAAGCCTATCTAACTCAACCCATTGCTGAGCTGATCCCACTCAAGAACAACACGATCACACCGAGCAGGGCGTTCACCATCAAAAGCACGCCATAGATATTCTGCTGTCGGGCATCAAAACTTTGTATGTTTTTACCGAGGACAAACCGCCGATAAATTGCAACCAAAATCATCACAAATATCAGCAAGTGCTTGACCGAAATCAAGATGTTATAGGTATTGGAAAAATTCATAAATCCAGAATAAGCTGGGGATTGATTGCCAAGCAATAAGCCAGTAATCCATAAACCAATAATGCTGATTAAAGCAATCGTACCCAGACGCTTTTGGTAAGAAATCAAAACCGTCCCTAATCCTTTATTTTTTCCTTGGCTTCTTTAAAAACTGGCATAAAGGCGAATGCCGTTGTCAGCAAACCACCAATCCACATCGCAGTGAATACATTATGTAATGACCGTACAAGGCCAAACACAATCAGTTTTGGCATAGTCGTTTCCTTTCTCTAATCAGAATTCCTTCTATTTTAACCCCTCTGGTGTGAATTTTCTTCGACTAAAGTCGAAATTCAAACTTATATCCACTGCGCACTCAAATTTTTTTGTGACTTCCTTAAGCCCGTCTCGGTCAAGGATTTTGAACTGCTTACGACTGATCGAAATCAAGCCTTGCCTTTCAAACCTTTGAAGGATTCGGTTAACAACATCCACAACCGTTCCCAGGCGGAAATTGCTGCCCACCTGGGAACGGTTGTGG
>JAXHUT010000134.1:0-2927 GCA_034189405.1 Chloroflexota bacterium | reverse complement strand
CGTGGAAGTTGTTGTTGATATCCTTGATTATGAAAATCGGATCATCTTTTCTGATGAGCTTTACATGGCAGAACTGGATGATTTTGTTAATGCATTAAGCTGTTTAAGCGACGACGATCATACGGTTTTGATCGTCGGTCATAACCCCGGTATGGAAGCCTTTTTACAAATCATCGGTGGTGAGATTGAATCCCTCCCGACAGCGGGCTTAGGTCACCTGGTCCTGACGCTTGACAGCTGGCAGGACCTTAGCCTTGACACGATGGGTGATCTGATTGGTTTATGGAAGCCCAAGGAACTAAGCAAATAAAATTAGTGCCCGAAGAGGGTTTCTGGGAAAATTCATGTTCTTTTCCCCTGTGTTTTTCAAATTAGTATCCCAAAAATAGAACTTTACCCATCATAATGCTGTTTTTTGGTAAACGATAAACTCAGTATTAAGAAGGCATGGTGAGAGTTTCCATGCAAATTCACGTTTTATATGCATTTTTCAAGTATTTTTTCAGGAAACTCATTCATACAACAAAATGAGGTCCGTGAGAACGCACCAGGAGTACACGGACCCTTTTTTTATATTTTTAACCAGAAAGTTGCCAGCGAGAAGTGATTTATCCTTTTGAGGGAATATATTTGTGGATCTTGGCAGCCAGATTGGCGATCGGCATGGTCTCCAGCCAAATTTTACCCGGACCAGTCATGGTCGCCAGGAGGAGTCCCTCGCCAGCAAACATAACGTTTTTTAGTCCCTTCACCATTTTAATATCATAATTAACAGAGGGTTCAAACATAGCAATATGTCCCGGGTCAATCAGCAGTTTCTCACCCGCAGCCAGGCTTCTCTCATGTACCTCACCAGGGATAGCCATGAATACCTTGCCCGGACCAGTGATTTTCTGAAGGACGAAACCCTCACCACCAAAAATACCAGCACCCAACTTCTTGTTAAAATGCATCTCCATCTTTACAGATTGTTCCGCGCACAGGAAGGTGTCCTTTTGACAGATCAGGGATTGATTGGGCGCCAGGTCTATATCGAGGATGCGTCCAGGTGCCTCAGGCGTGAATGTAACTGCCCCAGCTTGTCCTTTGCAGGCATAGGTCACCATGAACAAGGATTCCCCCGCCAAAGCCCGCCCCAAACCAGCCATCAGACCGCCCCGGGTACTGGTGGACATCTCAATATCCTGGCTCATCCAAGCCATACCCCCAGATTCGGTATAAACCGATTCGCCTCGATCCAATTGGATTTCAAGTGCCGGAAAAACACTGCCTTCTATTTTGTATTGCATCGCAACAGCCTCCTTTTATTTTCAATAGTATCAGACATCATTTAATCACTTTAAAAATGCTATAACGATAACAATTACATAAAAAACGAAATGTCTACACCATCCCCGAAACCAGCGCAAGCAAAAGGCCGCCGGCAATCACACTGCCCAATTGACCTGCAGTATTTGCGCCCATAGCATGCATCAGGATGAAATTTTCAAAATCCTCTTCCTGTGCCATTTTGGCTGAAAGCCTCCCAGCCATTGGAAATGCGCTGATACCGCAAGCGCCGATCAATGGGTTGACCTTCCCGCCGCTCAAAACCGACATCAGTTTGCCAAACAACAACCCGGTGACCGTGTCCAAGATAAAAGCAATCAACCCCAACCCTAAGATCATCAAGGTCTCCAGGTTGAGGAAGGTATCAGCTTTCATTGTTGCCCCTATTGCCAGGCCCAAAAACAATGTGGCGATGTTGATAATCTCATTCTGCGCCGCCTTGTTCAAACGATCCACCACCAAGCTTTCACGAAGCAAATTTCCCAGCATCAACGAAGCAATCAAGGGTGCTGCATCGGGTGCAACCAGGCTGACAACCAGTGTCACAAAGATCGGGAACACGACCAGGGTTAAACGGGAAACCGGTCGCGGTGCATATTCCATTCGGATCAGACGTTCTTTGCGGGTAGTTAGTAGTTTCATAATCGGTGGTTGGATAATCGGGATTAAGCTCATATATGAATAAGCTGCAACTGCAATGGGCGCTAAAAGCTTAGGGGCTAATTTGCTTCCCACAAATATCGCCGTTGGTCCGTCAATAGCACCAATCACCCCGATTGAAGCTGCTTCATTCATCGGAAAACCAAGCAAAAGGGCTAAAAGCAAGGTGCCATAGATGCCAAATTGCCCTGCAGCACCCAGTAAAACCATTTTTGGTTGTGCTAGCAAAGGACTGAAATCAATCATCGCGCCAACGCCGACAAAAATCAGCAGTGGGAAAAGTTCTGTCTTAATACCCGCATCATAAATAACTTTCATGAACCCAACATCGGCAGACATGCCAATGTTCGCCATGATGCAACCAAATCCAATGGGCAGCAATAAAACAGGCTCGTATTCTTTGATCACTGCCAGCGCAATCAACAAGATGCCAACCGTGACCATGACGCCATTTTGCCATGTGAAGTTGGTGATACCCCGGGTTAATTCTTCAATTAAGAATTCAAAATCCATTACCAATCCCCCTTAGCCTTCAAAGGTCATCAGAACATGACCATGATTGACCTGGTCGCCAACATTGACCGAGATTGAGGCAATCTTTCCTTCGCGATTGCTGCGGATGGCGTTTTTCATCTTCATCGCTTCAAGCGTGCAAAGTTCCTGGCCATGTTGAACCGTGTCACCAGGTTTGACCAAGATGGCAACAATCACACCTGGGAGCGGTGAGATGACTTCTTTCGCAGTTTCCCCCTGTGAGGCTGATCCAATGGGAACAGATGTCTGACGCACCTCCGGTACAGAAATCTCAGGAGAATTTGCTAATTCTGGCAAGCTGGTTTCAACCTGGTCTTCAGGCCATACTTCGTATCGCTCGCCATCGACAACAGCAATAACCGGGCGTGCATGAATATCATCAATTTCTACCTGGTAAGTTTGTG
>JAXHUT010000133.1:0-4579 GCA_034189405.1 Chloroflexota bacterium | reverse complement strand
GCCCGTAATCACTCACCCGCCTTGTTCCTACAATTGCGACTGCAAACTCGTCGGCAGGCGTCAGGGTGCCCTTGACATAAATGACGGGCGGTGACTGGTCAATTTCCTTTAACAAGCGTGGGTAATCATCGTCTAATAAAGTCAGGACCGTAATGTCCTTTTCAAGGATTGACTCATAGAGCTGATCTAAATCAATTTGTTTGCGTAATTGAAGAAAATTATTAATAGCACGACTCGGTAAGCCTGCATCCTTGTAGGATTCAGCAGGCGCGTTCCAGGCTAGGGATAAGTCACCAAAATAGTTTTTTATTTGTTGAAATCGAACCGCGCCTATCCCCCTGACAAGGTTAAGCCCGATCCAGTACTTTTTCTCATCTGACATCAATTCCCCTCACCATACCAGGTCATTTTCCCTACAATCATCTTTTCTTGTGAGAGATCTATCTCTAGAATCATATCCTCTGTTGCTGGGATCAACGTTTCCACGCCGGACTCGTCTTCAATCAGATAGACGTCATTGGCACCTGTCTCCAATATCTCAGACAGCACCCCTAAATAACGGCCGTCCTGTTCGTAGACACCCAAGCCTATTAACTCGTGAAGATAATACACACCCTCAGACAGCGGTGGTAATTGTTCCGTTTCAATATACACCAGCTGATTTGTAAGCATAGAAACAGTGGTGCGATCATCAATTTCGTAAAATTTTAATAACAAAAGCTGATTTTTATAACGGGTTCGCTCAATTTTATATGGGTGATGTTCCTCACCAACATAAACCACGCTTTCAGGAACCAGTAATTCCAGCATATGCGTATAAACTTCTAAAGGGATTTCCCCCTGCACACCATGTGCACGTCTTAATTTTCCGAGAACTAGAAAGGCAGGCTCGCTGACCATCTGCGAGCCTGCATCATGATTGTTTTTATGAGGCATATCCAAGAATACGAAGACTAAGACGGCTCGACAATGTCCAGATTAGCCCGGCTGCCCTCTCTTGCAGCTGCAACATTGAGCAATTTTCGAATAGAATTTGCTACACGCCCCCCTCTACCAATGACACGGCCCATATCCTCTTTCGCAACGTGCAATTCCAGCTGAACCGAATTGCCTCGTTGATGCTTTACAACCTTTACCTGGGCCGGCTGGTCAACCAGTGACTGAGCAATAAATTCAACCAATTCTTGCAGGTTTTCACCTTTCATGCTTGCCTCACACTTCTCTTAACCTATTTATGTGGTGGGTTTGTTCGTGGATCCGTTACCCGTGTTTGATAAACCTGATCGGCTTCTTCAACCAGGGCTTCTAGATCCTCACCATTTTTAAAACGTTCATAGCGATCCCATAATTTTGTTTGTTCAAAAAGACGGTCAACGGCTTCGGATGGTTGAGCACCGACACCTAGCCAGTAATAAACACGGTCGTCTTTTAAAACAATTGTGGAGGGTTCTGTTCGTGGATTGTAATGACCCACAACTTCAACAAAACGTCCATCGCGTGGGCTTTCTTTATCTGCAACCACAACACGATAACTTGCCTGATTCCGGGATCCTACCCGGCGTAATCGAATACGTACCATCGAAATTTTACTCCTCTTAATATCAATTTTTTTAATTTTATTCCAACTGAGAGTCTTTACAAGGTTTGAGAGCGCGTTGAAGGTAACGCTGACCTTTATTATCCTCCAGTTAGCCAATCCTGCGACCTAAACCTGCCCCGCCTGATTTATGTAGGGTTTTAATCAGCCGTTGGGTCTCGCGGAAGCGCTTCATAACTCGGTTGACCACCTGCACTTCCAATCCAGACCCGCGCGCAATCCTGCGCCTGCGGCTGGCGTTCAATAATTTCGGATTTCGGCGTTCCTCAACGGTCATCGAGTTGATCACTGCCTCAATCTGTTCCAATTGATCTTCAGCGTCTCTGGGATCAACCTGACGGGCAACCTGTCTCATCTGTCCGGGGAGCATTTCCATAATCTTTCCAACCGGTCCCATCTTACGCATCTGTTTCAATTGCTTGGCAAAATCCTCAAGCGTAAATTCGCCGCGCATGAGTTTTTCGGCTTGTTGTTCAACATCCTCCTGGTTAAACGCTTGTTCTGCCTTTTCGATTAGGCCTAACATATCGCCCATCCCAAGGATACGAGAAGCTAACCTATCTGGATTATACACCTCGATCGCGTCAACGGACTCACCAACACCAAGGAATTTGATCGGCACACCGGTCACCTCACGAATTGAGATCGCAGCACCGCCGCGAGCATCGCCATCGATTTTGGTCATAAATAAGCCAGAAATGGGTAAATTCTCTCGAAATCCCTGGGCAACGTTCAATGCCTCCTGACCAATCATGGCATCAACAACCAGTAAAATCTCTGTGATATCAACCTTGTCTTTAATCGCGGTAAGCTCGTCCATCAAAGCCCGATCCATTTGAGAACGACCTGCCGTATCCAGGATAATCACACTGCTGCCGCCTCTACGTGCAGCCTTGAAAGCTTCTTGAGCGAGCCTTGGGGGTGGCGTGTTTTCTTTGTAAAAAACAGGCACATTGATGCGTTCACCTAATGTTTGCAATTGTTTTACCGCAGCCGGTCGATAGGGATCAGCCGCAACAAGCATCACACGTTCACCCTGACCTCGTAGTCTTTTGGCTAATTTGGCTGCTGCGGTGGTCTTACCCGAGCCCTGCAGCCCCACCAGCATAATAACAAAGGGTCGTTCGCCTTTAAGATTTAATGAACTGGGCTCGCCCAGGGTTGAAATCAATTCTTCATTGACGATTTTTATCACTTGCTGTGCCGGATTCAAGGCTTTTGATATTTTTTCACCAACAGCGCGTTCCTTTACACGTTTCGTGAAACGCTTGACCACCCCATAATGTACATCTGCCTCAAGCAGCGCTAGGCGGACTTCTCGCATCGCCTGATCCACGTCCGACTCTGAGAGTCGACCATGCCGGCGGAGGTCATCAAATATCGTTGTCAGTCTTTCGGTCAAATTTTCAAACACAATAGAATTAATAACTTTCTTCTTGTAAAACCATCAAAGTGTGATTTTAGCGCTTCTCAGGCTAACGGTCAAGGGCAAAAGTTCCTTTGTCAGGGCAAAAGTTCCTTTCTTCATTATATTGGATCGAATTTGAATTTTCATTATGACAGATAATCCACAAAACCGCAACGCTTTATAGCCCTGTGTGTTAAACTAATGAGAGGTTTGCATTATTATTAAGTTATTAGAGTGAAAGGTTATCATTATGTCTAAAGTAGCAATCGTTACTGATTCAACCGCTTATCTACCAGAAGACCTGGTCTCATCTTACAATATCAAGATCGTTCCCCTTATGGTTATTCGGGATGGTAAAGCCCTCAGAGACAACATCGATATCAGCCCCGATCAATTTTACGAGCACCTGGCAAACGCCAAGAACATACCCTCGACTTCCCAACCCACGGTCACAGATTTTGCTGAAGTCTTTAAAAAATTACACGACGAGGGTTACGAAATTTTAACCCTTGTGATATCCGCCGCGCTGTCGGGCACCCTGGATTCTGCTATTCAAGCAAAAAAATTGGTTCCCGAAGCAAAAATTGAACTCCTGGATTCCAAGTTCACATCGATCCCTCTAGCCTACATGGTGCTTTCAGCTGCCCGGGCGGCAAAAGCCGGGGCATCTTTGGGAAAATGCAAAGAAATCGCCGAATCCATTCGTGATAACGCTCAGGTGTTCTTTGCGGTAGACACTCTGGAGTTCCTACATCGCGGTGGGAGAATAGGCGGCGCATCACGGTTCCTGGGTACCGCACTTGACCTTAAACCAATTCTTTACCTTCAAGAAGGCAAGATTGAAGCCTTGGAACGCGTCCGAACTTCAAAGCGAGCACATCAACGATTAATCGAGTTGCTTGAAACGAATATAGACGGTCGATCGCCAATCAACATGATGGGGGTTGTTTCTGCCGCTGCACAAGATGCTGCTTCCCATCTCTTGAAGCAAATCGAAAAGAATTTTAATCCACAAGAAATCTTGCTTGCAAACCTCAGCCCTGTTATTGGCACCCACACAGGACCCGGAACTGTGGGCGTTGCATATGTTGCGGGCATCGACCCCGATTGGTTAAGGGGATAAGTAGTTTATGTACTTCCATGACGAGGATGTCCCAAAAGCCACCTTTTATCTTTTAGGACAGCCCCTCTTCTGCTTCGTAGAATAAAGGTCGTCAATATTGTTGTGGGGCTCACGCTTTGGATAAAGATGTTCTTGAAGTCGTGATAGAGCATCAAAGCATAGGTTTAGTGACCGCTGTATCTAATCCATTAAGGACAAATCAAATCCATCCAGCCTATTTCCAGTTAAGGAAACCCGGTAATCTTTCCCATACTGAGCGTCCAATTCGAATAGATCATTGACGACAAACGCCTCGTCATCTGCATTTTCGAAGGTGTATTCAATGGAGAATTGGGATAGGTCCGCTTCATCTGGAAAATCCTCAGGGTGAAAATACATAGAAACTTCCTCACCGTTTCTTAAGTTTTTCCAGAAAAAGGGTCCGATTACCCCTCCCCCAAGCGCTTGATCG
>JAXHUT010000132.1:0-12313 GCA_034189405.1 Chloroflexota bacterium | reverse complement strand
TACCTAACCCTAAATCCCTTCCCTAAAAGGAAGGGACTTTAACCCCTTCCCTTTAGGGAGGGGGCAGGGGGTAGGTCGTATTCAGATATTTCAACTGCTGGATGATAGATTGCTGATTTTCATACCTGACGCTAATTTATCGTTGATTTCTGAAGCTTATTTTTACCTAACCCTAAATCCCTTCCCTAAAAGGAAAGGACTTAAAGGGAGGGGGCAGGGTGAGGGTTTCTGTCCCCGCTTTTCGTTGTGTATTAAGCGTTAAAACGAGCCAATAAATGGGAAGTAAACAATAAATTAGTTGAAATAATGTTATTATGTACTATAATAATAAGACAAGATAAGAAAGGATTGTTCTATGACGTCTGATAATCATAAGAGGCCTAATTCCACCTATGTGCAATGGCGTAATCAACTTGCGAAAATGTTGCGCCATGCGTCAGCGGATTCGGAAACTTCGGAAATTAATATAGGAAAACGATTACAAGAATTGCGGTTTTCAAAAGGATTATCATTGCGGGCGCTGGCAGAAATGAGCGGATTAAACGTCAATACACTCAGTTTGATTGAGAATGAAAAGACTTCGCCCAACGTCAGTACATTACAGCAAATTGCTAACGCATTGAATGTGCCCATAACATCTTTTTTCCAGCCATTGACTGCTAAAAAAGATACGGTATTTCAAAAGGAAGGAAAAAGAACGCAGATCAACTTTCCGCAGGGTATCTTTGAAGATCTTGGCGGCGGTTTGACTTTAGGCGAGGGAACGCCGCTGTTGATGACGCTAGAGCCCAATCATGAGAGTGATCCCGATCCGATTATCCATACGGGGCAGGAATTTGTTTACTGCCTTGAAGGCAGCCTGGTATTCTGGGTCGGAAACCGAGAGTTTGTGCTCGAGCCTGGTGACAGCCTGATTTTTGAAGCCCATATTCCCCATCGATGGGAGAATCGGGGAGACTGTATTTCCAGATCGATATTGATCATTTGTCCCACCGGTTTTTCTGATCGGTCTGTGACACAGCATTTTGTAGATCGTATGTCTAATATTTAAATATTTCAGTAAGCGGAAGCAAAAGCTTAAAGAGAAAATTTGTTGACTGAAGTAGAAAAACTAATATGAATGGAGGTAAAAATGTTCAAATTTTTTAGAGGAGGACGTGGGCGCAGGACATCGGGTGACCAAGGTCGCAATAGAGGGATGGGCGGCGGCACAAAGCCTGGTTCCGGTCCGAGCGGTAATTGTGTATGTCCAAAATGTGGTTATAAGATGGGTCACCAAATTGGGCAGCGATGTATGGATCTCGCCTGCCCAAAGTGTGGAACTGCAATGGTGCGTGAATAGCTTTTGAGGAATCTATGAATACAAATCATGAAAATAAAGCCAAAAAATCGATGCCTGTGCCTCAACCTGGTACGGCTGAAGAATACAATAATGTTAAAAATGTGATTGCTGTGATGAGCGGCAAAGGGGGCGTAGGAAAATCCCTTGTGACAGGGTTGCTTGCCAGCGCCTTAGCAAGGTGTGATTATAAAGTGGGTGTTCTGGATGCGGATATCACCGGACCCAGCATCCCGATGTTGTTCGGGCTGCATGGACCGGTGGATGTCGGGGAGTATGGCATCGGGCCCTTGGAAAGCCGTACCGGCATAAAAATTATTTCGATGAACTTGTTGCTGCCCTCTGAAGATCAACCGGTGATTTGGCGCGGTCCCCTGGTGAGCCAGGGCATCCGTCAGCTTTGGGGGGATGTCATGTGGGGAAACCTGGATACTCTTTTGATCGATTTGCCGCCAGGTACATCGGATGCAACCCTGACTATTATGCAATCATTGCCTTTAAGCGGCTTGGTGATGGTAACAACACCGCAAAGTTTGGCGTCGATGGTTGTTACAAAAGCGATCAACATGGCGCATATTACCAAGGTTGATATCATTGGCATTATTGAGAATATGGCTTATTTTGACTGCCCCGATAATGGCCAACGCTATTACATTTTTGGGAGAAGTCATTCAGCGATTCTTTCAGAAAAAGCGAAGGCGCCTATTCTTGCTCAACTTCCAATTGATCCCGATATCTCAAGTTATTGTGACGCTGGCAATGTGGAAGATATTCGATTTGATGGATTGGATGCTCTTGTTGATAGATTCTTAATTGCAGCTGACACAAAAGATGAAATTCGACGCATGAGTCAGCATATTGAATTACAAAAAAGCCCTGAGAAAGCAGCTTCAGAAGTGCAAAAAAGTGATTCGGCGGATGAGAATGAACCCGAACTTTCAGAGTTCACACCAATTGCTCAAGAAATCATCAAAACGCGGGAAAATGTGGGTCATTTTGAAGCACCTGATCTGCGTGGGGGGGTTCGCGGTTGTTGTGGTGATAGCATGCATATTGAGATTTCAATGGAGGGTGAAGTCATTCGCGATGCGAAATTTTCAACCGATGGGTGTTTTGCGACTTATGCCGTTGGCGGTATGTTAACTCGACTGATTAAGGGAAAAACCCTTGAGCAAGCGAGAGCAATCGATTCGGTGGCTTTGATTGAAGCCCTGGGAGGGCTGCCGAAAGGTCATTTGCATTGTGCTGCGCTTGCTGTAAAAGCATTACGACAAACCATTGATGCCGATGGAGAAGGATAGGTTTTTATACTAACAAACCTGGTTTAGTTTAACTTTTCTAAACAAGGTTAATGAATTGAGGCGAGATTCATGTTTGGTATTGTATTATTAGCAAGTTCACTTGCGTGCCTTGTGACTGCTATGGGGATTTATGTTATTAATCGGTATTCTAGCTGGGGAAATAAAAATGTTGCTCACTTTATGAGCTTTGCAGCTGGCGTTCTAATAACTGTTTCCCTGATACACATTCTGCCTGAGGCTTATGCCATGAATGACAACGCACCGATATTGGTTTTGATTGGATTTATGGGACTTTATATTTCCAATCGTATTTTGGACAGGTATCGGTTTTATGGACATGAGGAAAGCCAGATTACAATTGGGTTGATCCCAATGATTGGGATCGGGATCCATTCTTTCCTCGACGGCGTGATTTATTCTGTGACTTTTAATGTAGGGCTTTTTACAGGTGTTTTAGCGGCAATTGGGATGGTCTTACATGAGTTCCCGGAGGGCATAATTACTTTTCTTTTACTTCAAAGAGGCGGGTTTTCTCGTAAAAAGGCAATAATATGGGCTTTGATTGCCGCCGCTTTTTCCACACCGCTGGGAACCCTTATTTCATATCCATTTATCCATGCGATCGACCGGGAAATATTGGGTTTGATGCTGGCATTTTCAGCAGGTGCGCTGCTTTATGTTGGCGCAACACATCTATTGCCGGCTGTGGATCATGAAGACCAGCGTTATACTTTAATATCATTATTAGCAGGCATTTTGGTTGCTGTGCTCATTGTTCTAACGAAAGGTTAAACCCTATGGAAAAACAAACTCAGAAAATTTTTGAGACTGCAGAAAAGATTTTGTCCCAAATACCAGAGCATGTCATTCTGGTAGCTGCAGCCAAAACACGTACCTTGGAAGAAGTAAAGACTGTTATCCAGGCGGGCGTAAAACACATTGGTTATAATTATGTGCAGGAAGCGCTGCCCATCATCCATGAAATAGGTTCCGCTGCACAGTGGCACATGATAGGCCATCTCCAAACCAATAAGGCAAAACATGTCGCTGAATCCTTTGACTTGATGGAGACCATCGATTCTTGGCGTCTGGCTAAGTACCTGGATCGTCGCTGCAAAATGCTTGGAAGAATCATGCCCGTCTTGATAGAAATTAACAGCGGACGTGAGTCAAATAAGACAGGTGTATTACCGGGAAATGTTGATTCACTTGTAGAGAAGGTCAGCCAGTTAGAAAACCTGAAACTCCAAGGCTTGATGACCATGGGCCCGCGCTTTGGTGAACCCGAGAACAGCCGACCTTATTTTCAGCTGACCCGAAGTATCTTTGATCGCATTGCCGATATGAATTTGCCAAATGTTGAGATGAAATATTTGTCAATGGGTATGAGTAATACCTATCCGATTGCGATTGAAGAAGGTGCAAACATTGTTCGTATTGGAACCCGCTTATTTGGTGAACGATCGTAAGTATTGAAAGGAAGGCGAATGGTGAAACAAGTATTTGGACCAGTGCCGTCAAGGCGTTTGGGGCAATCCCTGGGCATCGATCCGATTCCCCTGAAGACTTGTAATTGGAACTGCATTTATTGCCAGTTAGGTCGGACGCGACCGGTAACAAATGATCGAAGAAATTTCTTTAAAAAAGAAGTCATTCTGAGCCAGGTAAAAGAGGCGCTAGACAAACACGCCCCGGGTGATATTGATTGGATTACCTTTGTGGGTTCTGGAGAGACGACTCTCCAATCCGGGTTAGGAGAGATGATTCGGGGTATTAAAGCATTCACAGATATTCCCGTCGCCGTTATCACCAACGGTTCTTTGTTGTTCATGCCAGAGGTTCGCCAGGAATTAATGGCTGCTGATGCGGTTTTGCCTTCCTTGGATGCGGGCAATGCTACCCTATACCGCCGGATCAACCGTCCTCATCCAGCTTTATCATTTGAACGTTTGACGGAAGGTTTGATGGCTTTCCGGAAAGAGTACACGGGAAAATTCTGGATTGAAGTCATGCTCATTCAAGGTGTGAACGATGACGAGAAATCCCTGGAGGAATTGGCTGGCTGTCTCGAGAAAATCAATCCCGATGAAGTACATATCCTTCAATCCACTCGACC
Organism: Chloroflexota bacterium; assembly: GCA_034189405.1. GTDB lineage: Bacteria > Chloroflexota > Anaerolineae > Anaerolineales > Anaerolineaceae > Brevifilum. The sequence continues at coordinate 7,557 of JAXHUT010000132.1, read as the reverse complement.
GCCTGCAGAAACTTGGGTCAAACCGCCCGATCAAGAAGGCCTCTTAAGGGCGCACGCTATACTTGGAAAAATTGCTAAAATTATTCTTCCAGCAGAAGGCACCTTTGATCTCAGTGGAGATGAAAATTTAGTGGAAGCCATCATGGGCATTATCACACGCCATCCAATGAAGGATGCTGAATTGGAGGATGCTTTGTCAAAATGGTCATCTGAGGACGTGCGTGATACGCTCAGTCAGCTTGCTGAAAGCGGCAGAACCCAAATTGTCGTCCGCCAGGGACTTCGTTTTTGGAGCGCTTCCGATGCTTATTATGACAATGGTAACCATCGAAAAACCGTCACAAACTTAGAATAATGAGGTCAATCAATGTCAAAGTTTTCATTAGAACATCTCAATAAATATGTGTTCCCACACTTTGTGTGTGATGATCCAGATGTGATTCTTGGTTCAGTTTTTGGAGAGGATGTTGCGCTCACAAAGGTGGGAGACGATGTCCTGGTGTCCCATTTAGATCCAATCGTCGGCGCTGTTAACGATATTGGATGGTTGGCGGTTCACGTTGCCTGCAATGATATCGCCACCAGCGGTGCACCCCCATGCTGGATACAATTGCTGGTTTTGGTACCCAGTGAAAATGACCTGGAACTGCTGGAAAAAATCATGAAAGATGTTGAAAGGGGGGCGAAGGAGGTCGGGGTATCCATCATCGGTGGACATACTGGCTATTCGACCGCCTTGTCCCGACCTTTGGTTGCCGTGACAGCCTTGGGTACATTAAACGGCCGTAAACCTGTGCTCACAAGCGGTGCCCATGTTGACGACCATGTTTTGATCAGCAAAGGCATTGCTTTGGAGGGAACAGCCATTCTTGCCAGCGATTTTTCACAGACAGCCCAAAAGTTGGGCTTGACTGAAGGCGATATTGGGGATGCAAAGTCATTGATGCGGCATGTCAGCGTTGTTCCTGAAGCAGTCTTATTGGGAGAATGTGGTGCATCAGCCATGCATGATGTGACCCGCGGTGGGCTTTTAGAGACCTTGCTGGAGATTTCGTTATTATCAGATGTGGGGATGCAAATTCAATTTGAGAAAATCCCAGTCCATGAGGTTGTGGCTCGTTTTTCACGAGTTTTTCAGTTTGACCCGCTGAAAATGATCTCTTCAGGGACATTAGTGGCAACGATAGCCCCCTCATATCTTGATGCGGCAATTCGGTGTTTGGATGGAAACAATATCCCCTATGCTGACATTGGTGTGGTTACCCCTGGTGATGGCGTCACAATTCAGAGAGGAGACGAGGTTATAAAGTATCAAGAGATTCATGCTGAAGAGGATGAACTTGCTCGTATGTGGACGGAATATCAAGCTAACGATGGAGAATAAAGACACGATGCAAATAGATTATTTAATCGATCACAACAGGGGAGCGTAAATAATGACGGGAAATTTTCTGCCATTAAGCCATTTGGTAAAAGGCGATAAAGGAATCGTTCATCATTTAAAGGGTGGGCGAGCGATAAACGATCGCTTACTCGTTATGGGGTTTACGAAGGGAGCAGAAATATCCGTAAAACAAAACCCAGGTTTTGGCCCTGTGATTGTTTATGTCAGGGATACCAGGATTGCATTGGGAAGGGGTGAGGCAAACAAAGTGATTGTGGAGAAGCTGCTAACATGACGATAGCATTAGAAATGAGTTTGTAAGCATGAAAACGGAGAAACCATTTTTGAAGATCGCCTTGATGGGGCAGCCTAATGTTGGGAAATCCACGGTTTTTAATATGTTGACCGGGCTTAATCAACATGTTGGTAATTGGCCCGGTAAAACGGTGGCGTTTAAGGAGGGCACGCTAACCTTTGATGAAACCTCCATCCAGCTGGTAGATTTGCCCGGCACTTATAGCCTGACGGCAAATTCTGAAGAAGAGCGTATTGCCAGGGATTTTATCATCAATGAGCAGCCTGACCTTGTGATTGTAATTGTCAATGCCGCTTCTTTAGAGCGAAATTTGTATCTTATTGCAGAATTGCTGGTACTGGATGTCCCAATTGTGATGGGTTTGAATATGATGGATGTCGCTGATCAGCAAGGTTTTAGCATCGATGTTAAATTATTGCAAACAGCCCTTGGGTTCCCCGTTGTGCCCCTTATTGCCACCAAGAATCAGGGTCTTAAAACATTGATTGAGACGGCTAATACCCTGGCACAGAATCCGACTTGTTTTTCACCTCGCCGTCCTGAAATTCCCCCGGAACAAAAACAGGTTTATGACAAAATTTATTCGTTAATCGAAAAGAAAATCGATATAGACCACCCGACAGGTTGGGTTGCGATAAAGCTGCTCGAAGGTGACCGAGAAGTGCTTGAAAGGGTACAGCAAAGCGCACCAGAGATATGGCCGAAGCTTCGGGACATCTTAATTAATAACGAAGATGCCATTCTTGCTATCATTCAAAGCCGGTATGCATGGATCGAGCGAATGGTTCGTATAGCGCTGGTTCGGCATAAAGCCGGCAAGATCCTCCTCACGGATCGGTTGGATCGAGTTGCGACGCACCCCTTTTGGGGAATCGTGGTGTTAATTGCTGTTTTCGGACTGGTTTTCTTCCTCACCTATCAGGTGGCAACCCCCATCGTTAATTGGATGCAGCTGCATCTTATGATACCAGCGGGTGATTTTATGCTGGACGCTCTCAAAAATACGCCTGAATGGTTTTCTGGTTTGATTGTGGATGGGTTAATTGGCGGTGTAGGTAGCGTATTGACCTTCTTGCCCATCCTGGTGTTGTTTTTTGCCATCCTCGGAATCCTGGAAGACGTTGGATACCTGGCTCGGGCTGCATTTGTTATGGACCGTTTTATGCATTTAATGGGTTTGCATGGGCGTTCTTTCCTTTCGATGTTTATTGGTTTTGGATGCAATGTCCCTGCGGTGATGGGTACGCGTATCATTGAAGATCGACGGGCGAGGTTGCTGACCATATTGTTGATCCCACTGGTTCCATGTAACGCGCGGATTGCTGTTGTTGCCTTTCTTGCCCCTGCTTTTTTCGGTAATTCTGCTGCATTGATCACCTGGCTTTTGGTAATCATCAATTTAACGACGCTGATGGTCCTGGGTATTCTTGCGAGAAAATTTGTTTTTAAGGGAGAACAAACCCCGTTCATCATGGAGATTCCGCTTTATCATTTTCCCAACTTAAAAACAATTGGCTTATACGTTTGGCATAATACATATGCTTTCATCAAAAAGGCTGGGGGTTTGATTGTCATCTTCTCGGTTATTGTGTGGGCTTTTTCATGGTTTCCAAAGGGCGACTTGCAAAACAGTTATCTTGCTAAATTTGGTCGGCGGTTGGCGCCACTGGGCAGTCTAATGGGTTTATCCGATTGGCGTCTTATTCTGGCTTTGTTGACAAGTTTTATTGCTAAGGAAAATACCATTGCAACCCTGGGTATTTTATTTGGTATCCAGGAGGGTTCTCAGGTTTTATCGATGCGCATCGCCTCCACGATTAACCCGGCAGGTGCCTTTGCCTTTTTATTGGTGCAAATGCTGTTCATCCCCTGTGTAGCAACAGTCGCAGCCATCAAGCAGGAAACAAACTCCTGGAAATACACTTTAATAAATGTGATCCTTTTATTAGCGATTTCTTTATTAGCTGGGGTTGGCGCTTACCAGGTCTTGCGTTTGTTAAATATTGGCATGGCTTAAAAGGGCTTTATTGTGAATTATATTGGTTTACAGACAAAAACCAGAGAGGAAGAGAGGGTTCACATGCAAAGGTTGAAAATCAATTTTCCCTGGTTGGGACAGATCTTACCTGAAGGCTTTCCTGTACCCAGTTCAACAGTCATTACTGGACCGGGAGGTTCTGGTAAGCCATTGGTTGGAAATTTTATTATTGTAGATTGGTTGAGGCAGGGTGGCAGTGTCATATTTATGTCTTTGCAGTATCCAGACCATACCTTTATTAAATCGAGCATTAAAACACTGACGCAGTTGGATCTGGGTGATTATCAGGCGCAAATTGCTTTTATTTCGCTTGATGTTAGCCTGGATGGGATACAGGGAGCAGGGAAAAACCATCTCAAAGCCAATGTTGTCAAACCTGAAAATTGGAATAATGCCATTGAAACTGCTTTAAAGATGGTTCCCAATGAAGGTCCGGGTGTTTTACTGTTTGGGTCGGCTTTGAACTTACTCCTGTTTTCACCCACTTATGGTAAAGAGATTTTGGAAGAAATGAAAAGAGCCTTGAAACAAGGATCTAAATATTCTGTTCTGTTTACAACAAGCACTTCAGCAAAGCGTGACCTGATTGCTGAATTAGATTTGGCTGCGGATAACTTGATGCTTGTTCACGGGGATCGGGCAACGCATAAACTCTATTTGACCATTGAACGGATGAAAGAAGTGAAATTTCACAAAGAAGCGTTTAAAGTGCCCATTTCGAAGGATGATTTGTCTGCATTGAAAGAAGTTGCAGATCAAAGCCGTAAACGAATTGTGCCGCTGGTTTCAAAAGTTTAACGGAGGTGATGATAGATTGATGATACCCCATGTGTACCTTGTCTAGCCGAAATACCCGAATAAATTTTATTAATTGATACAATTTGGAGGTAAGTGATGGCTACAGAAGCAAGAATGATACGAAAATTTGAATGTTTTCACCAACTCACGGATGCACAGGTGGAAACTGTTGCGGAAATCAGCAATTCTATTTGCTATCAAAGAGGTCACGTCCTGCTTAAAGAAGGTGATAAAGGTGACCTGCTGTACTTGTTGATCGAGGGTGATATCGAGGTGCTTTACGAAAACCCGGAAGGTTTGGATCGCGTTGATACCGTTTCGAGTGAGGAAGTCATTGGCTGTTCAGCTATGGTGCCGCCCTATGTTTATACCGCAACTGAACGTGCCTTGAACGATGTGGAAGTGCTGGAGATCGAAATGTCAGAATTACGCGATCTGATAGAAAAGGATCCGCAGATGGGGCTCAAGATTCAAGAACATATCATGAAAATTTTAAATGATCGAATTCTTGAGTTGCGACATCGAACCTATCCACAGACAAATTCATGACAAGGAGCCTTAGTGAATTTTCGTAATCCATTTGAGAATATTGAAATCGCGACAGCTTACGAGGGTTGGTATTTTACAAAGGGCAAAAAAGCTGCTGCCGCAGAAAAGGCGTTGTTAAAAACTATCATTTTGCAATATCACAACGCACAAACAATTCTTGAGGTGGGCTGTGGGACCGGTTATTTTACAAATTGGTTTGAAGAACTTGGATTGAGGTCGGTGGGATTGGATTGTTCGAGAAGTATGATCCAGGAAGCTCGTCAAAATTACCATTTTCCTATTGTGCACGGGGATGCCCTTGCCTTGCCTTTTCAAGCAAAATCTTTCGATGTTGTTGCTTTGATTACAAGTTTAGAATTTACCCTTACGCCTGAGAGAGCACTGGCGGAAGCTTTACGTGTAACCCGACAGGGCGTAATATTAGGCGTTATTAATAAATACAGCCTTCTTGGATGGCGGTATCGAAAAAAAGGGGGGGCAATATGGGGTCAGGCTCGATTATTCTCACCAGGTGAATTGATTAATATGCTAAAGCCGATTATTCCGAAAAATAGCCGAATTAAATATAAAACCACGCTTTTCCCCTTATTTTCAGGCGCTTCGAAATTGTCCTGGGGTGGGTTTATCGGGATGTCTGTTATCCTGCATGGGCAGGAAAAGGAAAGATGATGAATTATTCTATTGAAAACAAAAGCAAATTAGAATCACAATTTTCTCGGATCAAGTCCCTTTGTGTAAAGTATGGGGCAGATGATATTCTTATGGAATTAAACCAATTAGAGTCGATGGTTATGAATGAGACAAAAGAGGGCTCGCTGCCTGTCTCTGCACAATTGAGTATTTACCCGCTCCGTCAGCCTTCCTTGTCCTTAACGATCAATGAGGCTTTAAGTGTTTTGGAAGATTCTGGTTTGAAATTGATTCCCGGATCGATGAGTACTTTAATTCTAGGGGAGGCAAACCAAATTTGGAAAGCTCTTGAAAAAGTCTTTTCCGAAGCTTCTGGGCATGGCGAAGTTGTAATGATCGTCACAATGTCCAATGCCTGTCCTGAACCACAGGAACAAGGGGAAACAGGTTAGCAAGGGTTTTCCCGATTATCGTTCTAGCTATTCTTTGCGTCCATAATTCTATTAAGGGGGTGTTTGAGAGCCTTCATTGGGTTATAATTTAGGTCGGAGGTTTTATGCCCATTCGAATTTTGCCAGACCATATTGCATCTCAAATTGCTGCCGGAGAGGTAATCGAACGCCCTGCATCGGTGGTGAAAGAGCTTGTAGAAAATGCCCTGGATGCCGGGGGTACTGAGATAACGATCGAGATTGAAGGCGCTGGGAAACGTTTGATTGCTGTGATCGATAATGGTGCTGGCATCCCCAGGGAGGAGCTGGGGTTAGCGGTTTCACGTCATGCAACCAGCAAACTGGCAAGGGCAGAGGACTTGTTCCACATCAAGACATTAGGATTTCGCGGTGAAGCACTGGCTTCAATTGGGTCTGTATCCCGGATGACCGTGGAATCCAGGACTGGTGACAGCCCTGCTGGGGGGCGTTTGGATGTTGATGGCGGTAAGCTTGGGAAATTAATTGAGGTTGGCACACCTCACGGCACCCGCATCCTGGTGCAGGATTTATTTTACAACGTACCTGCTCGGCTTAAATTCCTGAAAACAGACAATACAGAACGGCGTCATATCGAGGCTTTGGTGACGCGATATGCCCTGGCTTATCCCGATGTTCGCTGGGAGATGGTTGTGGATGGAAATCCTTCCTTGCAAACCAGCGGCAATGGCGATCAGCGCGAGGTTCTGGCAGGGCTTTACGGTTTAGATGTTGCCAAACAAATGCTGGCGGTGGACTTCAAAGAGGATGCTGTGCACATCCACGGCTTCATCAGCCCAATTGCTTTGACGCGTTCCAACCGGCGCGATATCACCATCTTTGTCAATGGACGCTGGGTTAAGGACACGGCTGTGACCGCAGCCATCATCAGGGCTTATCATACCCTGTTGATGGTGGGACGCTACCCGATTGTGGTTTTGTTCTTGGATCTGCCTCCCGAAACGGTGGATGTTAACGTCCATCCAGCGAAGGCGGAGGTGCGATTCAGGGAAGGCAACCTGGTTTTCACCCGCACACAACGTGCGGTGCGGCGTGCATTGCTGGCTTATTCGCCGGTGCCCGACCTGCGTCCCAGGCAATTTTGGGGTGGTGCCCAGAACCAGCAGGGGCAAGCTGTTGATCCCGCCTGGGGGATGTCAGCGGAGATCTCCACGGATCAAAGTTTGGAGGATGCCCCATCCCAGCCGCATATCAGCATTCATACCGGTGCCCTGGATACCGATGCCCTGCCCCTATTGCGGTTGATCGGCCAGGTGGCAGCGACATACCTGGTGGCAGAAGGCCCGGACGGCTTGTACTTAATAGATCAACATGCCGCCCATGAACGGGTACTCTTTGAGCAGTTGATGGC
>JAXHUT010000131.1:0-4353 GCA_034189405.1 Chloroflexota bacterium | reverse complement strand
GTGCTCTAAGATCAGCCGCGAGCGTCAGATCTGTCGCGTCGTAGCATACCGATGCGGTGAGTGTCAGCGGCCGATGATGGATGCGGTCCGAACTCCACATGTACTCTATCCGAACGTTCGCCGCTGGAAACCTCCAGGATGCACAGCCCAATTTCGATAATTTCGCTAGTTTCACCGGGGGGCGGATCACCTTGCCAGCAGGTCGCTTCCAGGTCAAGAACAATAATTTTATCAAGGAGTCTCGCCATTATTTTGCCATCCCATTCTTCTTAATTGCCTTTGTTTTACCCTTGTCATGTTGTTCACAACCAGGGTATAGGACTCATCAATCATCCTTCTGACTTCATCATCGGGCACGCTGCCGTCCAGTCTGATTGTGTTCCAATGCTTTTTATTCATATGATAACCAGGGTTGATCGCCGAATATTGTTTGCGCAAGATGATGGCATCAATGGGGTCAGCTTTCAATGAAATCTTCAATGGGTCTTCCTGCCATGCAACCAGGGCAAACATTTTATCTAAAACTTTGAATACCAGAGTGTCGGACCCAAAGGGCATATCACGCATTGCAGCGGGTTTGCTTTCTAAATAGGCGCATAAAGACTCGTAATCCACGTCGTCCTTGCCCTCATTTCCTTGGCAAAGTGAAGAATTCAACTGTTTCTTGTGCCAAATCAACAATGCAAAACGATCGCGGTTCACGTCCCAAACCGCCCAGGGCACCCGGGTTGACAATGCGCACCCCCCTGATCACCTCATCACGCTTTTCATGGGTATGACCATGGAACAACCACTTATATCGCCCTTCCCGCACCAAATCCATCAACGTGCCTTCAATATGGCTGTGGATGGCTGCTACTGGCACCCCACCTAACTTCCCCTTAAACACTGTCCCAACAAAATTATCCTCACGCATTTCTTCAATACGCTTCTTGATAGCTCCCGTCATCGCGTCCATGTTACCAAGGGTGTAAATCACCCGAAAACCATCAAGATACGAAACCATTTCCAAACCCGTCAAATCACCACAGTGAATCACGGTGTCAATGCCCTCATCACGAAAAGTGTTCAGGACATAAATCAAGTTAGATAGATTGTCATGGGTATCAGAAAGTACGCCGATTTTCATATTAAACTCTCCAGTCGTAATTGTTATCGATTATACGCGATAAGATCAATTTTTCCAGCATTTAAATGACTATCAGGCTGAGGAAATCGTAAAGAAATCTTGTCAGGGGAGGATTTGTGGGATTTTTTCAAAACACAAAATGCGAATAGTAGACCTATCCCCTGCCCCTCCTAAAGGGAAGGGGTTTAAAGTCCCTGCCCTTTAGGGAAGGGATTTAGGGTTAGGTAATTTTGAATATTAAGTTTTCATTTCTTTTTGCTACGTTGCGTTTAGATAATCCAGTGGGTAATATCCTTCTCGCTTTTATCAGACTTTGCAAATATCCTGACCAATCCTCAAAGGCTATAACAAAGGCGGTCAAATATATCCAAGAAATTTTTTACACAATAAAATGGTGAGATTAGTAAAACTTAATGTTTTTAAGCAGTCACTGCCCCTCACAGGGGGCTTAGGTAGGACTGCCCCCACAAAATAACAACACTTGATAGGTTTGAGAATCCGTTTGATTAATAATTTTGTTTACCATATCAGCGTTTGGTAGGTTTGGGGATCTGTCACCACCCTCGAAAATGGTGAATAACAGCAGAATAGTGCGCTGCTTTCAGACTCGCAATCAACACGCCCAAAACCTCCCTGCTGTCAAGAACCTCCGCTGTGGTAAAATTAACCTAGTGTAATAATTTGTTGCCCATCATCAAATAACCTGGAGAACGTATGGCCACATCATTACAAAACGGCATCAACGCAGCAAAAGCCGGGCGCATGGATACCGCGCTTGACTATTTGAAGGATGCAATCATTGAAGAACCCCAAAATGCAGATGTTTGGGTATGGATTGCCGCCATCATCGATGATCTAGACAAGCAAGAAATTTTCCTGGAAAAAGCCCTGGATATCGACCCCCACAACATCCCAGCGCAGCGTGGCCTGGCATATCTTCAAAAGCGCAAACACGACCAGGCTGATAAAGTAGATGACCACTTATCCGACCATACCCGACCCATTTCGCCATTCCCAAAGTCAGATGACCCCAAAAAACCGGCGGACTTCTCTGGTTGGAGTAAAATTTCCCCTTCTGAAATTTTAAAATTCCAATCGTCCCCTCAAGATGCCCCCCAAAAAGCAAAAGATTCAAAAAACAATGAGAAAAGTACAAACAAGCTGACATCCTTTGAAATTGGGCTGTTGGGAGTCGTCGTGATTGTATTTTCAATCATTGGGGTTTTAGCAGCGAGTGCCATATTCGAGTTTGAGCTTCCGATCGCATTTCTTTCTGCTGAACGTCCCAGGTTAACCACAGAATTGCCTTATCCCGGGGTTTTCCTTTATGAAAATGAAGCCTTTTATGACATCCGGGGAAATAAAGGCTTACCGACCTCAGAGGAAGGCATTCCAACCAGCACGGCAGCCAAACCGGTGATTGCCCTCTGGCAGGAAGATGCCAACCCAGAAAGGATGAACCTCATCTATCAAAATGGTGAATATATCCTATTCAATATTTATCCAGGCAAGGGAGAGTCAGACCTCATTCAACCCCTTTCAGACTTGCAAAGCGGTCTTTATTGCCTGCAATACGATCCGGAAATTCAGGAAGAAGCAATAAATTACTGGTGCTTTAAAGTCATGACCGGTGGAGAAAACGAATAAACCAAAAAATGTGACGATCAGGCTCGTGATTGGTGAATAAATTCAGCTGCATAAAAAACCAGAACAACTTATAATCAACGCGGCGATACTAAAACCTCCATAAAGGAAATTTATGCTCTCTAACACGATCATCAATGCAAATTTCATCGCGCCAGATATAAAAAAATTCGTTATTAGTGCTCCGGTCATTGCACAAAAACGCCAGGCTGGCCAATTTGTGGTCATTCAGACCTCTGAGACCGGGGAAAGAATTCCCATGACCATTGTTGATTCAGATGCTGATGCCGGCACAATTACTTTAATCGTCCAGGGCGTGGGCAAATCAACTTTAGAGATGAACCGGCTTGAAGCTGGCGATGTGGTTCATCATTTAGTCGGGCCGCTCGGTAGGCCTTCAAGGATTGAACGCTTTGGGCATGTGGTCGTCATTGGCGGCGGCGTTGGTACAGCGGTCAGTTTTCCGCAGGCAAAAGCCCTCAAAGCAGTGGGTAACCACATCACAGTCATTATTGGGGCAAGGACCCGCTCAAAAATCATCCTGGAAGATGAAATACGGCAAATCGCTGATGAAGTATATATCTGCACCGATGACGGTTCTTATGGCGCACAGGGATTGGTCACAAATGTCTTGCAAAGTTTGATCGATGCAAAGAAACCTATCGACACCATTTTGGCAATTGGACCTTTACTGATGATGCAAGCTGTAGTTCATATGACACGCCCCCTTGGAATCCAGACAATAGTCAGCTTGAACCCGATTATGGTGGATGCGACCGGGATGTGCGGTGGATGCCGCGTCACCATCGGGGACCAGATCAAATTCGCCTGCGTTGATGGCCCCGATTTTGATGGTTTCCTAGTGGATTTCAAGAATCTCTTGCAACGTAATCAAACTTATGATCATGAAGAGCAATGTGCTCTTCAAGCTGCCATGGCAAAGCTGGAACCCGATCTTAAAACTGAGGAATCATCACTTCCGACAACGACGGTGCACCCCCGACTTATACTCAACGGTGATTTCAAGGAAGTCAACCCTGGGCTTTCTGAAACACAAGCGCAAATCGAAGCACAGCGTTGCTTAATGTGCCGCAACCCGAAATGCGTGGAAGGCTGTCCTGTTGGTGTAAGAATACCGAATTTCATTCAGCAGGTCACTGCCGGACAGTACATCAAAGCCTCAAGGATCATCAAAGATGATAACGTTTTAGCGGCTGTTTGCAGCAGGGTTTGCCCACAGGAAAACCAGTGTGAAGGGGCATGCATCCTCAGCAAGCGCGGCGATCCGATTGCCATTGGCGCGCTGGCACGCTTTGCCACGGATTATGACCGACAGCATGGGGATAATAAACAAACAGGGGTTTCCGCTCCTATGCAAACCGGTAAAAAAGTTGCTGTGGTTGGCTCAGGTCCATCCGGGCTGGCATGTGCAGGCGACCTGGTCCGCATGGGACACAAGGTGACCGTATTCGAAGCCTTCCACACTTTCGGCGGGGTATTAACTTACGGGATACCGGAGTTTCGCCTGCCAAAGGATATCGTCCATGAAGAAGTGGACGCACTTGCATCTATGGGCGTTG
>JAXHUT010000130.1:0-11357 GCA_034189405.1 Chloroflexota bacterium | reverse complement strand
CATTTCTGCTGTCAACATTTCTGCTGTCAACATTTCTGCTTGCACATTATATTATCGTCGAGTATACTTTTACGCTGTGTCGGTAAATAATATTGACACAATAAAGAAGCCAAAATCCAAATAACCCGGTTTCTTTCCGCTGCCCAGCCATCAAAGATGGTCAAGAGCAGCAATCCCGAGGAAAGGAGATTCCAAATGCGACAATATGAATTAATACTCATCGTCCAACCTGATCTGGACGAAGAGGCCACGAATGCAATCATTGACCGTGTAAAAGACATGATCACTGAAAACAATGGCCAAATTCTCAAAACAGATGTCTGGGGCTCAAAGCGTCTTGCTTACGAAATCCAGGATTTCAGGGAAGGCTATTATGTGTACATGGATGTTGAGTTCGCGCCCGAGTTTGGTGCAGAACTAAAACAAAACTTGCGCTACGTTGAACCCATCATTCGCTATATGTTAATTAAAAAAGAAGTATAAAAATAATAATTATCACTGAAAGTGAGTGTCTTAAAGCCGCATGGTTTAAACAGAGTTGTGGTAATCGGATTGGTTTTTTAGGATAATATCATGTTCAGTGAAAGAAAGAAAATGACAATCTGAATGGTGATTGTGAAAATGATGAGGATAATCATTTCTGATCATCACACCTAAAATCAGGAGTAAAAAATGGCAAATTACAGATCTAATCGTTACTATACACGTTCGAAAGTCTGCCAATTTTGTACGGATAAAAGCCTTAAAATCGATTACAAAAATACAGAGCTTTTACAACGCTACATCGATGAAACAGGCAAAATCCGACCTCGGCGTCAGACAGGGACTTGTGCAAAACACCAGCGCGCAGTAGCAAAAGCAATCAAAAATGCCCGACACATCGCTTTATTGCCCTTTGTTGGCAATTAATGACAATCACACAGCACAACAAGACAAGCTGGATTAGTTATGAAAAATAAAAATAAAAAATATAAAACTAAAAAACACCTTGCGCGTGAACAAAGGGAAGCAAGACAAATCCGCTGGATCATTATCGGAACAATCGCAATTGGTGTCGTCATTCTAGGTCTTGTGATATATGGCGCAATTTCTCAATTTATCCTTCGACCCAACGTTAAAGTTGCACAAGTTGGTGACACTGAGATCAACGTGAGAGAATTTGAGAAAAGGGTCAAATACACTCGTATTCAGATGCTCAACCAAGCATATCAGTATTACACTTACTATCAACAATTTGGTGAATACGGGCAAAACTTCCTGGATACATCACAACAAATTGTTTCAGAACTTTTAGATCCAATTGCCCTGGGCAGCGATGTTTTGGACGGGATGATTGATGACATCATAATTCGGGAAGAAGCAGCTGATCGTGGGATAACCGTCAATGAAAAAGAAATTGATGAAGCAATTCAAACAGCTTTTGGTTTTTTCCCAGATGGCACCCCTACCCCAGTTACAACAGCAACGATTCAATCAACACCCACTTACTCCGAGACGCAGCTTTCTCTGATCACCTTGACCAACACGCCTACAGAAACCAGTGTGGCAACAACAACACCAGAGATGTCCCTCACGCCCTCAGATGATTCACAAACTGAAGAAGGGGAAACACAAAATCCGACGGAAACACAAGTCGAAGAGACGTCTGAGAACGAAGGTGAAGACCAGAATTCTACACCGACACCAGAGCTTTCTCCCACAATAACATTGACACCAACCATCACGTCAACACCGACGCCTTACACAACGCAGGTTTTTGGAGAGAATATCAAAGATTTTGAAGATATTTATAAACAATACAACTTTAATTTGAGCGATTTACGAGAGATTTTTGAAGTCCAAATTTTACGAGAAAAATTGCTGCCTGAAGTAACGCAAGACCTCCAACCGGTTAAAGATGAGGTTTGGGCACGACATATTTTGGTCGAAACAGAAGATGAAGCGCTTAAAATAATCAGCGACCTCGAAGAAGGCGGCGATTTTGCAAAACTAGCCGCAAAACATTCAACCGATGAATCGAACAAGGATTCAGGCGGGGATTTAGGTTGGTTTGATAAAGAGAGAATGGTCACAGAATTTTCCGAAGCTGCATTCAGCCTTGAAGTTGGAGAAATCAGTGAGCCCGTGGAAACCTCCTATGGCTATCACATTATCCAGGTCTTGGGTAAACGCGAAAGCCAGATTCTCCCCAATGAATTTGAAATAGATAAACAGGAAGCTTTTGCTGAATGGCTGACTGATATACGCAGCAAACGGGATGATATCATCATCTATGATGAATGGGAAGAATATGTGCCCACTAAACCTGAAATTCCACAAGAGTTGTTATACGCACTGTATCAACAACCAGAATAAATCCTGGGTGGTTACCTGAGCCTATCAAATTACTAACCTGAGCTTTATCCGCATAAATGCTTATTATTTAGCCAAATTATAAACTCAGGTATTAAGAACCCTTTCCCTTTCAACAAAGGGAGAGGGCAGGGTGAGGGTTCCTTCAGATATCCATAATATTTTCTCTTTAGTCTATCAAATGAGGGTCCCAAAACTCAAATTTCACCACCAAAATGCTGATATTCTTGGCAAATGACAATTTAATTTAAGGTGTCACATATATTATTAAGAACCGTACCCAAGATTAAACCCTATTCCAGATAGGTTTCATCGACATCTTCAAGTTTGAGACTGATCATTTGGCTTGTCGAATCTCTCCCCATGGTAACACCGTAAATCACATCTGCAGCCTGAACGGTATTTCGGTTATGGGTGATGATCACAAATTGTGTTTCCTTAGAGAGTTCGCGCAAGAGATCGATAAATCTACCAACATTTGACTCATCAAGCATCGCATCAACCTCATCGAGAATACAAAATGGCGTTGGTGAAACTTTCAACAAGGCAAATATTAGTGCCACTGCAGCCAAACTTCGCTCTCCGCCAGATAACAATGCCAAACCTTGCTGTCGACGCCCTGGCAGCCTTGCAATAATTTCAACGCCGCCTTCAACGGGATTTTCCTCATCGATAAAAACTAATTTCGCTTCGCCCCCATTGAATAATTCAGAAAAATATTTTGAAAATTCCCGATCCACAGCCTTAAAGGTTTTCAAGAAATCCTGTTCCATCAAGTTGTCCAATGTTCCAATGACTTCTTTTAGGTTTTCGCTGGCTTTTTCAAGATCATCGATCTGCTGTGTCAGGAATTCATAACGGTCTTTTACTTCCAGGTATTCTCTTTGCGCCTCTGGATTAATTGCGCCAATTCTACGTATCTTGTTCTTTAAATGCTTAATATTTTTTTCACAGTCCTTTGATATTGTTTGCTGACGCGGTAAATTTTCCACGAAATCTTCATCAAAAGGTAAAGGCGTCGGCCCATCGATTTTTTGCTCATACTCAAAAGAGACCAACCCAAAATCATCCTCAATCCGTTCACGCAGGTTGTTCAATTGATCTTTCCTACGGCTTAATTCGAGCTCCAATTGTGTAAAATGTCGCTCAGCGATAATGACTTGTTGATGCGAATGATCTTGCAATTTTTCTAACGCGGATAATTTTTTTTCATTTTGGTCAGTATTCTCACTTAATGGCTGGATCTTCTCCGCTTCAATCGTTTGAATTGACGCTTCAATTTGTGCCACCTGGTTTTTTAATGCGGCTGTCTGGTCCCTGGTTTCGACTAAACCATCCTCAATTCCGGAAAACCGGGCTTGATAAGTTTCTAACCGCTGTTCAGCCTCTTGAAGACGGTTTCTATGATCCTCAAATCGCTGCCGGGCAGATTCTAATGCATTCTTTGTGACAATACGATAGGTTTGCCAATGGTTTAAGGATTGCTGCACCTCGAAAAAAGGAATGGCATTAATGCTCTCCTGTAAACTTTTCTCATCCTGATAGAAATCTTTGATGCTTGCATCAAATTCTTTAAGCTTGCTTTCTTTCGTGGCTATTCCTGATTTCGCAGACTCGATACTCTCCTCAATATCAACCACCCTTTGATGATGCCAGGATAATTGTTCGTTGATACGTGTCATCTCATCTTTTAATGCTTGGAACTGCTGCTTTACTTGTTCTGCTTCCCGTTCAACAAGCAAATAATTTTCTTGCAATTTTTCATAATCATTTTGGATCTTTTCAAGATTATTTGTTATTGTTTGCTTTCTCGCTTTCAACTCATCGACTTTCTGGGTATGCAAGCTTAATTCCTGGGATAACTCATTCTTTTGACGTGTTCTGCCAATACGCTTGCCAGAAATATGATTGCCAGAAATTATGACCCCATTGGCTTGAAAAACCATGCCTTTTAAAGTTACAGCTTTCATAGTTCCAACAAGCTCTGATTGGATGCTTTGCGCACTTCTTCTGTCTTTTACTATCAAAATATCCGAAAAAAGCTCGTCAACCAGACCACGATATTTCTTGTCAACCTGGATCAGCTCATTTGCAAATCCGAAGACACCCTCTTTTCTGCTAACTCGTTTTTGGTTTTGAGACTTGAGGTGATCCAGAGCGACAAGCGCGACCCGATCCCGATCTTTGGACTCAAGATACTCAATAACAATATTGCTTTCACCTGAGGGGACGACCAGTAGATCTGTCAGTTCACCCAATGCTGCGCTAATCGCGCTTTCGTAGGCTTCATCCACAATAATATGCTTGGAAAGCGGTTCAATACCTCCTGGCAGGCGACCCTTTCTCGAATCTTCAACAACAGATTTCGAGCCCTCTGAGTAGCCGGTTAATGCAGCTTCAGCCTGGTTGAGCACTTCTAACTGTGCCGAAAGTGTAGATTGTCTTGTTTCCTCACTTGAAATTTCATTCTCGAGGTTTCGCAGATCACGTCGCAGCTGATCAATTTCCTTTTGTTTCTCTAAAATACCTTCTTTGAATTCTTCTTTTCCAGTACTCACATTTAAAAGCTGCTCACTGACGGACTGAACTTTAATTTTTAATTGGCTTTCTTCATCCTGCAATTGCTTGATGGAAGATTGGACTTTATCCCTCTCATCATTTAATGAGCCAAATCGGGTGTGTAATTCATCCAGCTGCGCATGAGTTTGAACCTTTTCTGTTTCGAGAGCAATGCGCGCTTGCCGCAGCTGTGACAAACCAGAATCTTTTACTTCTTTGTCTGCAGAAATCTTATCTAATTCTTCCTGAGCGTGCTCAAATTCTTTTTCTGCATCTCCAAATGCTTCAGCGCGATTTTCAATTTCAGCTTTATAAGTCACTTCCTGAGACTTCAGCTGTCGTATTTCTTCTTGAAGATGTGCAATATCAATTTCGAGATTACTTTTTTGCTGGTTATGGGATCGCTGGCGCTCCTCGATGATTGCCAACTGACGTGTCGCCTGTTCCAGTTGATGATGATATTCCGATAATTCTCGGTGAGCTGCTTCTAATGCCTTACGATTCGTTTGAAGCGCTTTTCGAGCTGCTTCAACCCTTTGCACTGCTTCTGTATATTTTTGTCTTAATATGCTAAGTCTTTTTTCCTGATCCCGATAATCATGGCTCACAATCCTTATATCTTGCTGCTTTTGATACCAATGATAACCATACCATTCTAAAAGAAGTCGCTCCAAACTTGTTCGCAAGCGCTGGTAATCATCCAATTTTGATGATTGGCGTTCAAGACTGCGTAAACGCGGTCGGATTTCCGTCATGATATCCAGAATCCGATCTAAATTCTTTCGCGAATTTTCCAACCTGCGAAGGGCATCCTCTTTGCGTGATCGGTACAAACCTATCCCAGCCGCTTCTTCAAATAATTGTCGTCGCTCATCAGGTTTAAGTGCCAGGGCAACATCCACCAAACCTTGCCCGATAATTGTATAGGTCCTTTCAGATAAACCGGTCTGCGAAAGCAGTTCCGAAATATCCTTTAACCGTACTTTTTGTCCATTTAAGAGATATTCATTCTGACCATCCCGGTAAGCGCGGCGTGTAACGGCTACTTCCGAATAATCAATCGGAAGCCAACCACCCTCATTATTAAATGTAATCGTCGATAAAGCCATTCCTGCGCGAGATCGTTGTTGTGAACCTGAAAAGATCATATCCTCGGTCTTTTTTGCTCTCAACAGCGAAAAAGATTGTTCTCCCAACACCCAGCGAACACTATCGGCAATATTTGATTTCCCCGATCCGTTCGGCCCAACGATTGCCGTGATCTGGCCTGGAAATTCCAGGCGCGTCATAGTGGCAAAAGTCTTATAACCCTGCATATCCAATGATTTAAGGCGTCTTATCATAAATCAGCTCCGCTCCAATACCCCAAGTTTTTGCAGTGCTTCCTTAGCAGCTGCCTTTTCTGCTAATTGCTTACTCGTACCCAAACCACTCCCATAAGACTCATTGCCAATCCTAACTTCCATTTTAAAAACCTTGTTATGGTCAGGGCCAGTTTCTGAAATCAAAACATAGTTGGGCGACGTAAAGCCATGCCCCTGAGCCCACTCCTGGAGGCGGCTCTTTGTGTCTTCATCCAAGTGATTCAGGAAAATGATATCAACCACATCTTTGAGCAAGGGGACTAAAAAATTATTCACCGCTGGAATACCCCCATGCAAATACAGGGCGCCAATTAATGCTTCGAACGCATCACACAGCAAGGTTGAGCGGTCCCTGCCGCCCGCTTGGATCTCTCCCCTTCCCAATCTTAAGGCCTTGCCAAGACCAATTTTTCTGGCAAAACTAGCAAGCTGGTCAGTATGCACCAATGCTGCTCGCAAACGTGTTAAATCACCTTCAGGCTTTTCAGGATAATGATTGTACAACCAATCTGCAACAACAAAATCGAGCACTGCGTCTCCTAAAAATTCCAAACGCTCATTATCTTCGATAGCATCCTTATTTTCATTCAAATAGGATCGGTGCGTGAGGGATCTGGACAATAAAAAATAATTCGTAAATGGAAGACCTAATCGCTTAGAAAAATGTTCAGGGGATTCCGTGCTAAAAATATCCATCATTGTTCTGGCTCCTATCTCCAGAACTATCGATGCGCCAACCATTCTCGAGAAATGGCTTGCGCATCAACAGTTCAATTGATTAATTTGACCGTTGATAATCCAACGATGATTGTAACTGATTTATTAAAAAATGACAAAATATTCGTTTTTTACAAGTATTTCCTTCAAATAAGCAAATCAATCGAAGCCACTGAAAAAGCTCCTCATTTCAAAGGGAAGAGATTCAGGGTTAGGCAGGCATCCATCATATGATTTCAATGCGGTGCGTTTTTCACCGCACCATTTGTAGCATAGGTTTCATTTTCTTCCTTGTCTAACGATATTTTATTGGTCAATTGTGATAAATCGGCGGGATGAAAACCACATCCCGCCCTACGAATCTCACTTCAACTTTGAAGATGTTAGGATCAACAGTGAATCTTTGTGGGTGCGGTGCGTTTTTCACCGCACCATTTATGGCATAAGTTTCATTTTCTTGCTTGTCTAACCATATGGTCTTTGTCCATTGTGACGAACTACCAGCTACGAGCTATCAAGGCTGTTGTTTGTTTTTCAACACTCTCCGGTTAAATCTTAGATATTTTTCTTCTAAGGGTATAATAAATGTCAGGAAAATACTATGGAATTTGTCAATTCACCCGGATCAAGTTACACAATTTATACAGATGTATACGAAGGTCCCTTAGATCTGCTTCTAGATCTGATCACAAAAGCAGAGCTTGAAATAACTCGTCTTGCCCTGGCTAAAGTGACGGACCAATATCTATTACACCTTCAAAGAATGCAAGAAAAATCCGCCGTCGAGGTATCTGGTTTTTTGATTATTGCAGCAAAATTAATTCAAATTAAATCAGAAGCACTTCTACCAAGACCGCCCATACGAGAAGAGGGAGAAGAAGACCCGGCAGAAACATTGGCGAGGCAGCTCAGGATTTATCGAGAAATCAAAAATGTCGCAAGTTGGCTTAAATCAATGGAGGAAAAAGGGCAGCATACCTATATTCGATTAGCACCCCCGCCCATCATTGATGAAGAACTCGATCTGAAAGGTATTACAATAGATGACCTCGTAGAAATGTTAAGAACCTTATATCGCTTCGAAGAAGCGGCTGCACCAATTACCACCGTTGTGACAATTCCAAGAGTAACAATCAAAAACAAGATAGGCGAGTTGATTGATCACCTTAGAAAAACGGATAAACTGTCCTATAGAAACCTCCTCAACAAGGACGCACATAGAATTGACGCCATCGTTCTTTTCTTGGCAATTTTAGAAATGGTCAAACAAAATTACGCACTTGCCGAACAAGAAAGCCTTTTTTCTGATATTAACATAACAGCAACGGAAAAAACATTCCTTGAAAATGAATTGCAACTGGCACTCGATGATTAAATCCGTTATAATTATCTTCAAATGATCGATATAAAAAATTGAATGTTATCAGAATATGATCGGGTAAAAACACTATGACAGACGAAATTAACATAAAAAAACTGCAAAATAAAACAAGTCGTAAACAAAATGTTGAAAAAAATGATAAGAAATACCTGATTATTTCGATTACTGCAGGCATTCTGATCCTTACGGCTGTTATTATTGCAATAATTTTTCTCGTAAAGGCAGAAAATGAAGTCACGGCGCAAATCAGGGACATTTTCATTATCTTTATGGCATTAACTTCACTGGTCCTTGGGATTGCTTTAGTTGTCTTGATTGCTCAACTTGCCATCCTGATCAATCTCCTCCAGAATGAAATCCGACCGATATTAGATTCGACAACGGAAACAGTCAATACGCTCAAAGGAACAACACGATTTATCAGCAACAATCTTACAGAACCCGTGATCAAATTTAATCAATATTTAGCAATGTTTAAACGGGTCATTAAACCCTCTAAGAAATAGACCCTTATGTGATCAATAAAATTTAAATTAACTAGTTGTAAAGGAGAAAGATATGTCGGAAAATAATGATTTTGGTGCATTCTTGATTGGATTCCTCGTCGGAGGTCTTACCGGCGCTGCAGTGTCACTTTTGTTTGCTCCGCAAGCCGGCGAAGAAACACGAACCGTAATTCGTGATAAAGCTATTGAACTCCGTGATCGCGCATCCGAATCTGTTGAAGAAGCACGGTTGAAAGCCGAAGAAGCCTTGCAAGAAGCAAAAATAAAAACAGACGAATGGACAAAACTTGCAAAACAACAGGCGGAAGATTTAAAAACTAAAGGCGAGAAGACTCTTGACGAAAGTCGTGAAAAGGTCGCCGAAACAATCATGCCCAAAGAGAAAAAAGCAAGCGAATCAGAAGTATAACTAAAAAAGAGGTCGGCAAAAACCGGCCTCTTTTTTTGATATGTTAGAGATTGTTCACAGGTTGATCCCCCGCTACCAATCAAGTCCGACTGAAAGATTCGGCAATAGCATTCAGGATATCGACCGCTGTTACACTGATATCAGTACCAAGTTTTTTCTTTGCTAAAATGCCAGCCTGACCATGCAGCCAAACGCTGACCACCGCAGCTTTATGAGGTGCCACACCTTGCGCTAACAATCCACCTATCAACCCAGATAGGACATCACCGCTCCCTGCAGTGGCTAAAGCTGATTCACTGATCGGGTTAACCCAAATCTTGCCATTTTGATCAGCGACCACAGTTTCAGCGCCTTTTAATACCAGGTTTACCCCCCACCTCCCAGCATATTCTTTGGCAATTTCCCAACGATTCGATTGTATCTCGGATATTTCCAAATCTGTTAATATAGACATCTCACCAGGGTGTGGTGTTAGTATGGACTGCTCAGGAAGCAAACGCCACCATCCCGGGATTCGCTTTAATAGTTTCAACCCGTCCGCGTCAAAAATCGTTGGAATATTCTCCGGTATGATGTCTAACAATGCACCGAGAAAAACCGTATTACTTTCCGCTAACCCCCATCCTGGACCAATAACCAAAGAATCGACATTTGAAATCACCCCCTTGATAATCTCAACGTCGTTAACTTCATAATAGCCATTATTATCCGGTAGAACGGAATATACTGCCTCTGCCAAATGTCCGGAGAGGCTTTGCTGCACGGACCGTAATGTAGCGATATGCACCAGCCCGCAACCCGCCCGATAGGCAGCCTTCCCGGTTAAATAGGCTGCACCCGTATAAGATGGCGTGCCAGCTATCACGAAACAAGTGCCAAAGGTTCCTTTATGAGACGCAGCGGGGCGATCAGGATAAAAACTTTTGACAGTCTCCCTTGTAATCACTTCTGGTAACGTCTGAGAAACGTAATCTGAAATTTCTCCAATGCCAATATCAATAAGATGAATTTCGCCGGCTTTTTCCCTGGCTGGGTGCTTCAAAAGTCCTTGTTTAATGGCGGCCATACTCAGGGTATCATGGGCTTCAAAGGTCTCTTGTGAGGCTTCTCCTGTATCACAATCGACCCCAGAAGGGCAATCTACGGCAACCAGACACACGCCAGGACGATTATCTAACAAAGGGAACACCCTACCCATAACAGCCTTTAAAGAACCCCTGAGTGGCAGTTTAATTCCTGTCCCTAAAATGCCGTCCAAAACAATCGTTCCCGGCAGAAGCGCCGCCTCTAGATAGTCAAGGTTTTCACCAGATGAAATATCTACAAGACTGCCGCCAGCACCGATATACAATTCCATCAGATCATCACTATCACGCTGTTTAGCAATAAAAGCCATTGTCCTCAGCCCCCAGGCTGACAGTCTGGTCAACGCAACAAGGGTGTCCCCCCCGTTATTTCCTGAACCTACCAATCCCACCACACTCCCTATCACAGGAAAATTTTTGTAAATCCAAGCAGCTGTACCTTGCCCGGCTGTTTCCATCATTTTCCGATAAGAAAAACCGGTCTCATCAGCAGCTTTTTCAATAGATTGCATTTGCTGTACAGAAACGATTTTCATATTTATCCCTTTCATGAATAAATCACCAGCTTTATTATACGAGATTTCTCGATTTCTCTCGATGAAGATGTTGAAAATCGTTCTAAAAATGCCTTACAAAGCAAATTTTTCGTAGGATGTGCACTTGAAGGTGTTCGGCTGCACTCCTACACCTTCAGGTGCATAGCCCAATGGGCGTGAGGGTTCATTGCACCATTTATAGCATGAAGATTCACAATCTGAAGAAACAGATGACGATTTTATCCTTTATCCTTCATGCAAATAGCTACAATCACCCTCCTATCAGCTTTGAGCTTTGATCTACAAACTACCAGCTACAAGCTACGAGCTATCAAAGCATTTATTTGTTTTTCAACACTCTCTCTCCAGGGCAATCGCAAAGTCATGAATTTAATATTTCCAACAAGAAATTAGTATCAACAGCGCAAAGCATCCTTTTAGTCTTCAC
>JAXHUT010000013.1:0-2959 GCA_034189405.1 Chloroflexota bacterium | reverse complement strand
GGCAATAATCGTGTGGTCAGAAATCAATTTTTGATCTAAAACATCCAAAAGATGATCCAATGCTCGGACAGCGGGTGTCCATTCCTCTGGGTGTTCAGCCGTTATTAAATCCCGATTTAAGACATTAAAAGCCATCCCGAATTGGGGAACCTCAAGTTTTTTAAATTCAAATTCTTGTTTGCTCATGCGCTACTCCTAAAATTTATTTTTACCCTTATTGATTACATTGGGTTAATATTCAAAAACGCAATAATTTCTAAATTCAAAATCAATTCGAAGGCTCAACAAGTCCACCACGAGTGACATTGAGCACCTCAAGAAAAGCACCTGCGGGGGTGCCGGTTGCCTTCTGCACGGCTTGGCATAATTCGAAAGCTTTGCCAGCCAAAGCCTCTTCAGAATGTTGATTGTCCGATTCGAGCATTAAACGCACTTTGGGTTCCGTACCAGAATAACGCAAATTCATGCGGACCAGGCCAGGGAAGTGATCCTTAATGGCTTCTTGTAAGGTCTTGACCGATTCCAGCTGGTCCAGATCCGTCTTATGCGCTACAACTGCGGAGGCGATTACCTGGGGGTATTTGTTAATACTTTCTGCTAAATCTACCAATCTCTCGCGGCCGCTTGCCAGAAAAGCACGGATCAAATAAATCGCTGACCGGATTCCATCCCCGGTCCCGTGGTTTTCATCCATCAGGATAATATGACCCGATTGTTCACCGCCCAAACCGATCTGGCCACGTTTGTGATCCGTGTGCATCAATTCTCTTAATTCCGCCATGATATATTTATCACCAACCGGCGTTTCAACTAAATGCAAGCCGCGTTCCTTAAAATAATTAACCAATGCCCCATTGCGCATGGTCGTGCTGACCACCGTTTTGGCAAGCAATCGTCCCTGAGACATAAAATAATCCGCCATTATCGCCAGCATGTGGTCGCCATCCACAAGATGTCCGGCCTCATCGACGAAAATGACCCGATCGGCATCGCCGTCAAAAACCACACCAAAATTGGCGTCGTACTTTTGTATCAACCCACTCAAATCCTCTGGCTGACGGCGGGCATGTTCTGATCCTGCATTTTCGTTAATATTAACCCCGGTTGGCGAAGCATGGATCACAACAAAATCTGCACCCAAACGCGAAAACACCTCCGGGGCATACCATGACGCAGCCCCGTTGGCACAATCTAAAACCAATTTTATCCCACCAAGTAAATCAACAGGATGTTCCTCTACCAGATTATCTATATAAAGTTCACGCATGTCTCGGCCATCAATACGTCGACCAAATTTTGATTCCCCTCCCCCTTCAAGATCAATCGGGGCATCTACAAGCATCTCAATTTCCAGCTCAATCTCGCAGCTCAATTTAAACGCATCCGCATCGAAAAACTTAATACCGTTTTCTCCAACGGGGTTATGGGAAGCAGAAATGACAACACCTGCATCAGCACCCATCTTTTTAACCATAAATGCAACGCCCGGGGTCGTTATCACCCCCAGGTCTACCACAGTCGCACCGCTTGCGATCAAACCGGTCGTAAGGGCACTCTGAAGCATCTCCCCTGATTGGCGCGTATCCCGCCCGATAACAAAGGTGGGGTGCGAGGCTCGACGAGAAAGGGACACGCCCGCAGCATAGCCCAGGCGGGTGACAAAACCTGGTGTGAGCGGATGCTGCCCGACATGACCGCGAAGGCCATCCGTTCCAAAGTATTTTCTTTTGTGTTTATTTGAGATGCTCAAAGTCAGTCTCCTTGATTTTCTAAAATTTCTAAAATGAGAAACGCTGTCCTTCAATTGATGATCCAAATTCGGACAGCGTTTTCCAGCTCCATTTAAACTTATTTTATTCTTATATCTGCAACAACCGGCAAATGGTCAGATGCCCTTCTGCTCAGGCTGCCAACCTCAATCCGGCATGAATAATCCACCAGACGCTCTTTGGGGTAGAAAAAGATGTGGTCAATGGGGCGCGCTAAAGCGGGATGCGTTGGACCTTCATTTTCTGGCGTCAAGTATTGAAACCCGCTTTCCGAAATAAGCCGTTGTGAAATACAATCCTCATCTATGGTTGCATTAAAATCCCCCGCCAGTATCAGGGGTTCATTCTTCTGCAAAATATGTCTTCGAACCAAATCAAGCAGCCGATGGATTTGATGTTCTCGCATATGACGCGATTGTTCAATTTTTTCAGGGATAGCCTTCGGCGGACGCTCACCAACCAATGTGGATAAATGTAAATTGATGACAAAAGGATAAGGCGGCACCTTTAAACGTCCTAAAATCGCGCAACGTGGATCTGTGTCCCGGGTACCTTCATAGAATACAGGTTGGAATAAAGGGATGTTCCTTGGCGCCCCAGGTCGTTGAGGGTCACCCAGGCGTGCAAAAGGGAATTTTGCGTGGATGGCATTACCTTTAGACCAATTCCACCAATCACTAAAAATGCCTGTGACCATCACTTCCTTTTTTACTTGCATATGTGTTTGCATTGAAAGGGTTTCACCATAGTAGGAATAATCATAGCCACCCGCATGATTTATTTCCTCCATCATGCTGTAATTAACACCATCCAGATCAACATGCTGGGATACTTCCTGAAGACATAACAAGTTAGCGTCCAGCTGCTTAATAAGGATTTTAAGGGCTTCTTTGCGGGATTTCTGGGTATCATGCGGGAACTCTTCGAATGTTTTTTCACCCCCGCTGATGTTTAATGTTGCTATGCGTAAATCTAATCCGGTCACAAACACCTTTCCCTTTGAGTAATTAAAGCCATTAATGATTCATGCTGACAATTCATACGCGTTCATTATACCAACGATCATCCATAGGAAAATCCTATAATTCCCATCAATTACCCGTCCATAAAGTGAATTGATTTTCCGGACGAAACACGCTTTATCCTGTCAACTCAGGTCGATAACCTGGCGATAAAAACATCCAGGGCAA
>JAXHUT010000129.1:0-4761 GCA_034189405.1 Chloroflexota bacterium | reverse complement strand
GACTGGGGTTGGCTTGAAGACGCGCTGCCCTGCATTGACATGACCCAGGGAGAAGTGTCGATGGTAGCTGAAAACGAGAGGAAAGGCGGTGAAAATAGCGTAAAAAACAAAGAAAATTAGGCCCTTTTACGGATATTTCTATCTATTTTTTGCCGGTTTGACATCGGTTAGGTCAAGTTTGCTATATTTGGTACTTATTCAACACCCTCAAGGTAAAACAGGAATAGCTTACGAAACGGGTCAGTGGGGGTGCACTAAAAAGTTGTGGGTTAAACAGCCAAGGGTCAAGTCACTAATGCAAAGATCGTTCAGGCTAAGGCTCCTCAAAGCGCAAACGACGTTTCTTGTTTTTGGCTGCCTAACAACCGAGTTGGGGGTGGTACAGTTGATCCTTTAGACAACTTCGGAAGGTCCTTTCTTTCCTTGGTTGTTTGGTATACGCCGCGATGTGGGACATTCTTTGCAATCTCCGGAGTGCGGGCCCTGCCTGGAGTACAATGGAACACCTTTAGGTGCAGAGCTTGAAAAGCGTGAGGGTCAGCCCGCAGAAACCTGGCTGAGGTGAGGGTATGCCTCCCTTCCATCATTTTTCTAAAGGGGATCAGCGCTATGATAGCCCAATAAAGCATTTATCAACAAACTTTTAGCGCACCCATCAGTGGCGGTTGCCCTGGCATTATTGATTGTGTGGAAATATGTTATTTGATTAATATGTGTGGATTTAATCAATTCTCAGTTTGTCCGTGCCTGTTATCAAAATTAGAAGCGCTGGGGTTAGACAAAAATACAAGTCAGTTGTACAATCCTAATGACCTATTTCATAAACATTTAAAGAACGCCCCATATTTTGTTTGTGAAACAGGAATATTTGATTTGGACATTCGTGAGGTCGCAAGTGCAACAAGAAGAACCTTTTTGGAAAACAAAATCACTCGAACAAATGACACATGAAGAATGGGAATCCTTATGTGACGGCTGTGCCAGGTGTTGTTTGCATAAAATTGAAGATATCGAGAGCGGTGATGTTTTTATGACGGATATTGCCTGCCGGCTTTTAGATATCAACACATGTCGATGCACTGATTATCAACATCGATCAGAAAGGGTTAGCGATTGTCTTGTATTAACCCCGGAAACACTGAAACATATTCGATGGCTGCCCAAATCTTGTGCTTATCGCAGATTGGCAGAAGGGCGCGGGTTAGCCTGGTGGCACCCCCTGGTATCCGGTGATTCACAAACGGTTCTGGGGTCTGGGATTTCGGTGTGCGGAAAAATTTTACCTGAGGACCTGGTGAATTTGGATGCTATTGAAGAAAGGGTCGTAGATTGGTTGGATTGACCAATACAATCATCATTCCAAGGCCCTCAAGGATGTTGACAATGAGCAGCAAGAGAATTCAATAGTGAATGAATAGATTAAGGTATACTTATCTTATTCCTGAAGCTAATTTGGACGGGTTGTTATTAAAGGAAGTAAGTATGTCAGAAACAATACAATCTGATTCTGGAAAAAGCGAATTATTAATTGTGGTCGTCCAGGGGCAAGATGCGGATATGGCAATTGAGATGCTGGGTGATGCGGATTTTAGGGTCACACGGCTGCCAAGTGTTGGCGGATTTCTGGGAAGAAAAAGCGCGACACTGATGATTGGCGTCAATCCCGAAAACCATGATCGGGCGATTGAAATTCTGGATAAGACTTGCCGCCAGCGGGTTGCATTTATCGCTGTTCCGATGGAAAACTCACCTTTGCCGATGCCAGCACCCACGCCCGTAACCATTGGGGGCGCCAACGTATTTACTCTGGATGTGGATCATTACGAGGAGTTTTAGTGATGAAACTGATAATTGCAATTATTAAAGATGAGGATAACGATGTTGTATCTCGAGCTTTAACAAAAAAGAATTTTAGGGTTACTTTTATTGCTTCAACAGGGGGCTTTCTGAGGAGCGGGCGAAGCACTTTGTTGATTGGGGTCGAAGATCAGCAGGTGGAAACAGCATTGGAAGTTATCCGAAATAATAGTAAGAAGCCTGACAAACCAGGTGAGAAACGAGCAACAATTTTTGTGCTAAAGGTTGATAAATTCACACAATTATGAATTACAATAATTATTGGATTCAAGTTGATTGTTGGCGTAAAGGGTCAAAATATTATTGTATGAAATCTGTTTGATTTGTTTTATGTTTATATTTTAGTTTGATCTAATTAGAATAGGAGAAAATTATGAACTTTGGATTATCGTTTAGCTATGTTTTTGAAGACAAGGATTGGTTTAAAAAGATCGCCATTCCTGCCCTTTGTGCATTAATCCCCGTTGTAGGCCAGTTTATTGTGGTTGGCTGGGGACTAAAAGCGACGAAAAATGTTATCGATGGCAAGGAAAGAAATGCACTTCCTGAATTAGATTTTGGACAAGACCTTGGGAGTGGATTTATTGCTTCTCTGATTGTTTTAATCTACAGTCTCCCCGTAGCAATCATCGTTGGTATCAGCGGTGCAATGTTTGGCATTTCATCAGAACAAGGCAGTTTGGGGAATTGGATATTGATCATCCTTGGCAGCTGCATTGGTTTAATTGGACTGCTGCTGGGAATTGTATCTGCGATTTTAGCTGTTCCTGCAGTGGCGAACTATGTGGCAAAAGGTCAATTTAGCGCGGCATTCAAATTCAAAGAAATAATTGCGATGCTTAAGAAATCTTTTGTGTCCTGGCTTCTTGTCATTCTCGGGCAAATCATTGCAATGGGTTTCATTGCCCCCTTAGGCGTGATCGCCTGTGGTATTGGGGTTTTATTAACTTCTGTTTACGGAACGGCGGTTTGTTCCCACTTGTTAGGTCAGGCATATAACCAATCAGTATCGCCGATCATTGGTGAAGTTGAAACAATTTAGAAACAAATTGAAGACTTTAAAGAAATAAAAGAGACTGTCCAGCTCATTTTGGGACAGCCACGATTGAGTTGAGGGTGGGAAACAACCACCGGAAAACTTGAGATCAAGTAAACAACCTGAGTTTTCACAGAAACCCTCACCCTTACCAAAGGGAGAGGGTTCTCAATATCCGAATTTATCATTTGCCCAGAAATTCGGCATTTTTAAGGGTGGGATTCGAATTCTCGAGACGCTAATTCGATAAACAAAGGTTTTATCTTAAGTCCATGTCAATTATTCACGGAATTTTTGCACTTGATAGGTCGAAACGTTCAGAAGTTTTTTTCGCCACAAGTTACCTGGTGCACCCATTTTTACACAGAGGTGAGAAAGGAAGTCTTCCGGGTCTTCCAGTTGACTCCAAACCTGTGGTAGAAAAGTTGCTTTGAGAAAACCGTCCTGCAAGACCACACCATCGATTTTTGGTTGGATTTTTTGAGGGAGTTCTTCCGGTGTATTG
The DNA here is from genome assembly GCA_034189405.1 of Chloroflexota bacterium. Taxonomy (GTDB): domain Bacteria; phylum Chloroflexota; class Anaerolineae; order Anaerolineales; family Anaerolineaceae; genus Brevifilum. Next base: position 1,363 of record JAXHUT010000129.1, on the reverse strand, counting down.
TAATATAAGGCTGTCTTAGGTGTCAGCACTGAAATTTCAATTTTAATTTGGTCTACCTCTTCAGGTCTAACCCCTGGGAAGCGAGGGTCTTGAAGCGCAGCAGCAAGAGCATGCTCCTGGACGTCGATTGCCAATGGCTGGTAAGCTTCCAGGGTACCAATGCAGCCCCGCAAGTTATCATTTTCGGTGAGCGTCACAAAGGATGCGCCATTTACTCGAAGTGAGGGGGGAAGATTTTCTAATTCAATCTTTGGTAAAATTTTCCCTTGCGTAGATTTTTCAAGCGCTTCTCGAGCGATTTTTAAGAGAATTTCCTGTTCAACCTGGTTAAGTTCTCCTGTCATTAATTCGCCAACCTCCGCCATTCTCTATTGATATACAATAAGGGTTCACGTCCTTTGTCGTTGTTCTGTGCAGCCAGAACTTCGCCCAGAAAAACGGTCGTCCCGCCCACATCAAAGGAGTTGACAACCTTACAATCAAAAAATGCCATCGCCTGACGAATTAAAGGGACATGCGTGACCATTGTGAAGGTATCAACGCCCTCAAACCTGGGTCGGTCAGTGTCGGTTTGTCCTGCAAATCGCTTTGCAAGGTTTACTTGTTCTGTATTCAAGATGCTGACGCCAAACACGCTCCCATTACTGACAAGTTGTTGCGTTCGAGTGTGATGCCGAAGTGCAACCATCACTGTTGGTGGGGATAATGCAATGGAGTTAAAGCTGTTTGCCGTCATGCCGTGAACAGCGCCGTTGTGATGTCCACTAACAATTGCCACACCGGTGATCCAGGCGCGCATGGCTTTTTTCAATTCTTCTGGGTTTATTTTTTTTGACATTTGTTTTCTTATTTCCTTAATTGTAATTTGTTATACTTTGTACAATATGCATCGTCAAGTTATTGTTATTGGGCAATCGCGACACATCGGCGGGATGACCCTCACGTCGTACCTCCTCTGGGCAGGAAACCACATCCCGCCCTACGAATCTCGTCTAAACCCTGGAGCAATTGGCTATTTCATCATTAAGAAAATTTTCCAAAAAGACTGTTATTTATTTTTCAACACTCTCTTATTGGGTGGATTGCCTTTATAATAGAATAAGCATTATTTAAATTGTCTAAAATTGGAGAATTAAGGTAATATTTAAACCAATGAATAAGAATGATCAACCGAAAGAGAGTTTACAAACTCAAACTGAGGGAAATCCTCCTGACGTGCAGGATGCCGGTGCAAGCGTGGAAAATACTCCAAAGCCAGCTGCCTTCACTTTTTGGCGCGGATTGCAGACCGTTTTGGGTGCTGCTTTTATCGTGGCTTCGTTATTCACATTGTGGACGCCAAGCAGTCTGGTTGAAAGCGGGC